>JBGSLP010000548.1:0-2492 GCA_041740655.1 Alphaproteobacteria bacterium | reverse complement strand
TGCTCCAGATCTTTGACCGCTTTGGTCCACTGATCCACCTGGTGGTAACGAAGGTCCTAATCGAGCCCGAGGTTGCCGAGCAGGCCGACGAAAATCACATCCTGGTGACCGAGCTTTCTGCCGAAGACCGACTGGCGATCTTCAACCTGGCAAACGCGGAGGTTTTCCAGCTGCTCCCCTTTCGCCAAAAAGCCGTGGAGGCTGACACAGATTCATTTGATGGCGCAGGCGTACGGAAACCGGCCAAGCCGATTGATGGGGATAAAGGATAGTCTGGCGGCCTGGCTGCTTGACGAGACTGCGTTTGTGATCGGGCAGACATACAGAAGGCCGGGCGGAGCGTCCAAGGCCCAACCTGCAGGCGGATTTCGACGAGCGGCCACGATGCCGATGAAGAAGATCAAGATCCCAGAGAGCGGAGTATGGTGAAATGCCCATTATCCTAGGCGAGGCTTACGGAACGATCCGATTGGATGCCAGCGGCGCCGAGAAGGGCGCCGGCCAGGCCAAGGCAGCTCTGGGCGGGCTGGGCGGCGCCACCAAGACGTTCAACGCTTCCTTCACGGAGTTCAATTCACTTCTATCCCTGGGACGCCAGGGATTGGCGTTGTTAAGCCAGGCGCAGGAGAGGACGATCGGCAAGACGGTGGAGCTGGCCGAAAAAGTGGACCACATGCGGCGACAAACGGGGATGAGCGCAGAAGAAACCAGCCGGCTCATCCAGGCGACCGATGATCTATTCATCTCGGAGACGGCGCTTGCGAGCGGTATCGAGTTCGCCATCCGCCAGGGATATAAGCCGTCGGTGGCCTGGTTCAAGCAAATGGCCGACGAGGTCAGCGCGATCCCCGGTCCGTCCGATCGTGCCAAGCGCTCGATCGAACTTTTCGGCCGGTCTGCAGGTCCGGACCTGCAGAAGCTGCTCGAGCAGGGCAGCCGGGGGATCACCGAGCAGATGGCTGCCGTCCAGGACGGGCTTGTCGTTACCGAGGAAGGCATTCAAAAGGCTCTTGCCTGGAAGAAGGCACTCGACGATTGGAACGACTCGTGGGACGCTTTCTGGATGGGTGTCGGGCAGGACATTATCGGTCCGGCGACGAAGCTTCTCGAATGGCTGACGAAGTCCAACGAGGCGGTCCGGGCAAATTATGGCTTCTGGCAAAACCTGATCCCGATCTGGGGGCCTATTCGCCAGGGTTATATCGGGATCAGCACGGCGATCGAGATGGCCAACGATGAGACCGAGGATTTGAACACTTCGTTGACCGAACAGACTGGCCTGCTGCCGGCCACGCAGCTCGCCTATGAAGCCTTGATCGGGCTGACGATGGACATCACCAGCGAGACCCGGAAATACAACGAGAAGATGGTCGAACTGCGGGATAACCAGGACGAGTTGATCGATCGACGGGAAGAACTCAAGAAGCTCAGCTGGCTCACGCCGGATCAAAAACAGGAACTCGAGGATATCCAAACGGAGCTGGGCAACATTCAGCAGTCTATTCGGGATACGGCCGAGGCGCACCGGCAGGCTGCCCTGACGACGATCTTCAACCTGCTCCAGACCAAACTGGCGGTGGGCGGCCTGGACGATGCGGAATACGATCTCCTGATCTCTGCCGGGGTGGCCCTGGGGCAATTCGACGAGGGCACAGCGCGCGTAGCCGAGGGCATGGGGAACCTGGTGGGGCAGGCAGCGAGTGGTCAGATCACGCTCGAAACGTTCAATTCGGAGGCCCGTTTTATCATGGGGCTGCCACCGGAGAAGAAGCTGACGCTGATCACCACGTACATCAACCAGGGCGTCCCGCCGGCGGTGGCAGCAGCGATCACAGGGTCGAGCACGACGCCGAAGCCCACGACCACCACGTCGTCGACGCCCCCAGGCTACAACGGGCCGATCCCGCAGGCTGAAGGCGGGAACTGGCTGGTGACCGAACCGACGCTGTTCCTGGCCGGCGACAACGGGCCGGAGGAGGCGAATTTCAGGCCGCTCAGAAAGGCGCCGAGCCAGACGGCCCAGAAGATACAGATCTTCCGAGACGTGTACATCAACTCGATGGAGGAGATGAGCGGGTCGGACTGGTTGAGGAAGCTCAAGTAACGGGACAACGAATAAGAGCGGAACGAATAAACGGATAAGGACAGAGCTATGAACCCAACGATCGTGTCATGGGATAGCCACAACATCAACGACGAGACGAACTACGAGGCGGTGCTGCCGGCAGCGGATATGCTGCCCAGGGCAAAGGCCAGCTACGTGAACCGGGATGGCGAGTACGACGAATACGCCGGGCTGGATCTCGGGCATGGCGTCCTGGAAATGAACATCGCCATTCAGGGCAGCGATCCGGATACGCTCTACAGTCAGCTGGCAGAATGGTTTGGCAGCGATGACCGGGACGAGCCCAAGAAGCTGCTGGCCACCGACGAGACCGCAGTGGAATGGTTCCTGACGGGCGTGGTCGAGCAGATGGTGCGCAGCGGGGACC
>JBGSLP010000547.1:0-1567 GCA_041740655.1 Alphaproteobacteria bacterium | reverse complement strand
CCCGCAGACAACGCGGTAGTGCAGGCGCCCGGCCAATGCGGGCAAGGATTCGACCAGCGCCGCGCGCCAAGCCTTGTAGCCGCCTTCGACCAGGGTCACGTGAAACCCGATGGCACCAAGAATGGTGGCCAGCGCTCCACTGCGGTTGCCTCCGCGCCAGCAATACACCAGCGGCTTCCAGGTGCGTGGTTTGTCGATCACTTCGCGCTCGATGTGGGCCGCGATGTTGCGGGCCGACAGGGCCGCACCGCGCTTCTTGGCCTCGAACGGATTGACCTGCTTGTACATCGTGCCGATGGTGATGCGCTCTTCGTTGTCTAGCGTGGGCCAGTTCACCGCGCCAGGCACGTGGTCGAGCGCGTGCTCGTCTTCCGTGCGGGCGTCGATGATCAGGTCGAATTCGGCGAGGCGGCTCAGCGCCTCGGTGGCATTCAGGGTGTGGACGGGCATGCCCGATTATCGACGGGCGATCAGCTTGCGAAGTTCGGGCCACACGTTGTCGCGCATGGTGGGCTGGGCCGTCTCATTGGGATGAATGCGGTCATTCTGGAACAGCGCGGTGGGGTCCTTGGTGTCGGCCACGCCTTTTAGAAAGAACGGTACCAGCTCGGTCTTCTCGGTTTTGGCCACGGCAGTGAACACCTCGCGGAACTCCTGCGCGTACTTCGCCCCGTAGTTCGGTGGCATCTCCATGCCCAGCAGCAGCACCTGCGCGCCCGCTTCGCGCGAGAGGCGCGCCATGGTGGCGAGGTTGTCACGCGTCATGTTCAGTGGCAGGCCTCGCAACGCATCGTTGCCACCCAGCTCGATCACGACCCACTTCGGTTGGTGCTGCTTGAGCAGCGCTGCGATGCGCGAGCGCCCGCCCGAGGTGGTGTCGCCGCTGATGCTGGCGTTGACCACGCGAGCCGCCACCTGCTCGGTGGTGAGCCGGGCCTCCAGCAGGGCGACCCAGCCCCTGCCACGCTGCAGGCCGTACTCCGCGCTCAGCGAATCGCCCACCACCAGTATGGTTGCCGTGCCGGGCCTGGCTGTTGCTGCCTTCGCGGTCGCCTGGGCCGGGGCAGCGAGCGGGTAAGACCCCAGCCAGGTCGCCAGACAGGCCAGCGCGGTAAAGTGACGTCGTTTCAACAGAAAGCCTTTCCATGTCGGATGTGATGATTGCCGTGCAGCATGTGTTCAAGTCGGTGACCGACTCCACCGGGACGCTGACCATTCTGCGCGATATCGATTTCACCTTGAACAAGGGGGAAACCGCCGCCATCGTCGGCGCTTCCGGGTCGGGCAAGAGCACGTTGCTGTCGATCGTGGCCGGGTTGGATACCCCCAGCAGTGGCTCGGTTCACATTGACGGTGTCGATCTTGTTGCGCTTGACGAAGACCAGCGCGCGGCGCTGCGGGCACAGAAGATCGGTTTCGTGTTCCAGAGCTTCCAGCTGCTGGGCAACCTGAGCGCACTGGAAAACGTGATGCTGCCGCTGGAGCTGGCGGGGCGGCGCGATGCCCGCGCCACGGCCACCCACATGCTGCAGCGGGTGGGCCTGGGCGAGCGGCTGGCCAGCTATCC
>JBGSLP010000546.1:0-1757 GCA_041740655.1 Alphaproteobacteria bacterium | reverse complement strand
TTTTTTCAGGTAGTGGGTTGCTAAAAATCCGAACTGATCATCAAGGGTACCACTGCTTTCACCCACGCCAACCATGCGGACCAGCAGGGTCGGAAAGACATTCTGGCGTTTAATTGCATCAGCGATGCTGCTGCCGTAGGTGATATCTTCCCTGATGGTGCTGATGGCACGGCCAAAGATTACATTTCCCATGACTTCAGAAACAATGCCAAGGGTTCTGTCTACGGTCAAGCCTGATACGATCAGGATGCGTGACTGTTCAGCAAACAGGGCCAACAGTCGATTGTATTCAATCAGTTTGTAGATCGGAAGCTTCAGCTTCAGCAGGTCAACCAGATAGAGTCCTCGTTCAGTTCGCTTCATCAGCTTGATTCCAACCACAATCAGTACCGGTACCAGAATACCAAGATACCAGAAACGTTGTGAAAGGTTACTGGCAACGATCAGGATACGGGTGAGGAGCGGCAGCTTAACCCCCAGCCCTTTGAGGGTGTCGATGATCTTGGGTAGAACATAGATCATCCAGAAGGCCAGGGCTCCCACAGTGGTTACAATCGCAAAGACCGGATAGATCAAAGCACGTTTGATCGCTCCTGACAGGTTTTCCATCCGTTGCAGGTGTTCGGCAACATCGGCAAGGCTCTTTTCAAACCGTCCGGTCTCTTCACCAACCCGTACCAGACGCCGGAAGACATCCGGGAAAATCTTGGCATGGGGTTCAAGCGCATCGGAAAAGCTGCTGCCCTGCTCCACGCTCTGTTTTACTTCAGCAAGTACCGACTGGAGTGCAGGATTGGTTATGGCGCTGGCGATATCGCCAAGTGAGGTCAGGAGAGGGATACCGGCCCCAACCATGACAGAGAGGTTGTTGGCCAGGTCAATAATCTCTTCCCGGGTTACCCTGCGTTGTCCAAACAGACCGCCCAGTTTTGCCGACAGGTCAGAGCTTTGCGAGATTTTGAGGACATACATGCCCCGGCCTGTGAGACCTGCCGATGCTTCCTCAATTGATTCCGCTTCCACAGCCCCCTTGGTAGTGTGGCCTGAGGCATCAACTGCCTGATAGGCGTACAGGTTCATCCAGCCACCCGCATGACTTCTGTCAGGGTTGTTACCCCTTCGGCTGCCTTGTTGATACCATCATGTTGCAGGGAAACCATGCCGTTTGCCAGGGCGTGTTCCATGATGGTACCGGTGGAAGCTCCATCAAAGATCAATTGTCTGGTTGCATTATCGATGACCAGTACCTCGCAAATCGAGACCCGGCCGCTAAACCCGCTGTTGCCGCATTTTGAACAGCCGGTTCCGCGCTTTCCGGTGTTCTGTTCGATCTTGTGCTGCCTGAACAGCTGCTGCTCTTCATCGGATAATGTGTAGTCTTCACTGCAGTATTTGCAGTTTTTACGTACCAGTCGCTGTGCCAGGACCGCCACCAGTGCTGATGAGAGCAAAAAGGCATCTACCTTCAGATCCAGCAGCCGTGGTATGGCGGTGGCAGCATCGTTGGTGTGCAGGGTGGATAGCACCAGGTGGCCGGTGATGGCTGCCCTGACCGCCATCTGGGCGGTTTCTTCATCGCGGATCTCACCCAACAGCATCACGTCAGGGTCCTGACGCATGAAGCTACGGGCTGCCAAGGCAAATTCATAGCCAGCTTTTTCATTTACCTGGGTCTGCTTGACAAAGCTCAAGCGGTATTCCACAGGATCTTCCACCGTAAGAACGTTTCGTTCCAAGCGGTTCAACTCCCGCAGGGC
>JBGSLP010000545.1:0-1787 GCA_041740655.1 Alphaproteobacteria bacterium | reverse complement strand
GGCGAAGAGTGCGATGACGGAAACCTGACTAGTGGGGACGGATGTTCGGCTACTTGCGCGATAGAGCCCCCACCTGAGCCATATTTCAATCTGGCGGTCTGCTACGAAGGAACGCTCGGATCACAATCGACCGACGGTCGTTTCGGATATCTGGCTCATGACCTTGTAACAGGCACTGTCCAAAACAATACCGTGACAAACGGAGGGGCTCTGCCTTCGGGGATTCCTCTTGGCACAAATACCGCGAGAGTCTGGTCAACCAACTCCTACCACCTTAACCAAAACAACTATGTCTGGACGGTGAAGATAGATGGCGTGCAGAAGACGGCAACGATTGATGTCCTGGGAGGAGCGAACAGCGTCGTAACCGAGAATAATCGCTGTCCGACGACCCCCCCGGTCTGCGGAAACAATATTAAGGAATCCGGCGAGGAATGCGACGATGGAAACCTGACTAACGGGGATGGGTGTTCAAACGTTTGTACAATCGAACGCCAATCATTTGTTTACGCTTACAAAATCATCTGCGACCAAGAATCAGCTTTGCCGAATTGGGGAATTGGCGGCCCGGACATCGGAGCCTCAACCGCTGCCGATTTTGTTGCCGCAAGCGGCGGCCATTGCCAGCTTGCGAGCGGCTGGGATTTTCAATGGGGACCAAATGCCCAAACAACAAATGGTGATTTTGTCGGTCCTGCGCTAAGCAGTATGGGCTGGAGCAGCTTTGACACATCCACTACGGAAACAAATCCAGCTTCTTTAAAAATAAATTTGGGAGATCTTGCCGGAGTAAATATGATCTGGCTACGGGAAGTTCTCGAGGACGGCTATATTCCCTTTACCGCGCCGCCCAAGGGATTCCAGGAAGATAATGTTTCAGCGGAATTTTATTGCCATACCGATGTTTTGAATTATGATAACTACGACTTTATCAATGGTCTTGAGGCGGGAAAATCTTATTATTGTATCGGTTTCAACGTATTAAAATCTCCTCCCGCTCCTGTCTGCGGAAACGGAATTAAGGAATCTGGCGAGGAATGCGACGACGGAAATCTTGCTAACGGGGACGGATGCAGTTCTCTCTGCGAGGTAGAACAAATCTGTAACCCAGAAGCCGAACTGGTTACGAACGGCGGATTCGAATTTCCGGTTGTGACAAACCCTCTGCAATGGAGCATCTTCCCGGACGGAATGAGCGGAATGGGGTGGCGAGTACTATGGAAATCAACCCAGACAAGTTACAATGGCTATCCCCGTCCGGAGCCCGCCCTTCTTGAACTCCAGTCAACTTATGCTGGTTGGCTCCCCAGAGAAGGAAGCCAATACGCGGAACTTGATACTGATTGGGACGGTCCAAACGGATCCCTAAACGGTGAGCCTGCCTCAGTAAAAATATATCAGGACATTGTAACTATTCCTGGAAAAACTTATACTGTTAATTTTTCCTTCTCTCCGCGCCCCGGCCAGGGAGCCAATCAAAATATTTTATCCGTGGGCTGGAATGAGACCATCCAAGATACCCTATCGGCTGCGGGAGGCAGCAATACTGCCTGGACCGATCATACCTATTACTTTGTCGCTTCTGCGGCAACCACCAGGCTCGACTTTTCTGATGCCGGAATACCCGATTCTTACGGACCATTCATTGACAGCGTAAGCGTCCATTGCGGCTCCCCCGCTCCTGTCTGCGGAAACGGAACGGTAGAAATTGGCGAAGAGTGCGATGACGGAAACCTGACTAGTGGGGACGGATGTTCGGCTACTTGCGCGATAGAGCCCCCACCTGA
>JBGSLP010000544.1:0-2029 GCA_041740655.1 Alphaproteobacteria bacterium | reverse complement strand
ATAATACTATTCCCACACTATATCTAGTGTCTAAAAAATATTTTAATCCCCATATCTAGTATTTTACTTATGATTACCGCTGTTGCCACCAAGGTTTTTGAGACTGATAACGATTTTCAATATAATCACGAAAAAGGCCTTCGTTTTTCCCGCCATTACACCCAAGAAGGGGTTAGCCCCTTTGATATGTTTGAATATGAAATGCGGTCTTCAGTGATTCGCGAGCCAAGCGGTAAGGTAATTTTTGAAATGAAAGAAGTTGAGGTGCCATCCGGATGGTCACAAGTCGCCACCGATATTTTAGCGCAAAAATATTTTCGCAAGGCCGGAGTACCACAGTATTATGCGGATGGAAATTCTAAAATTAAGGCTGATGGCACGCCGGAGCTTGGTCCTGAGACCAGTGCTAAGCAGGTGATGCATCGCTTGGCCGGCACTTGGCGTTATTGGGGAGAAAAGTATGGTTATTTTGCTTCGCCAAAAGACGCGGAAATTTTTTATGATGAGCTTGTTTATACTTTACTCGCGCAAATGGTAGCGCCGAATTCTCCGCAATGGTTCAACACCGGTTTGTTTTGGGCTTATGGCATCAACGGACCAGCGCAAGGACATTATTATGCGGATCCGGTGACTGGTGAAATATTAAAATCAGCTGACTCTTACACAAGACCTCAGCCACACGCTTGTTTTATTCAATCTGTAAAAGATGATTTAGTGAATGAAGGAGGAATAATGGATTTGTGGGTACGGGAAGCGCGTCTTTTTAAGTATGGAAGCGGAACAGGCACAAATTTTTCAAATTTGCGGGGCAGAGGAGAAAAACTTTCCGGCGGGGGCAGTTCTTCCGGTTTAATGAGCTGGTTAAAAATTGGCGACCGAGCGGCCGGCGCGATTAAATCGGGCGGTACAACCAGGCGCGCTGCTAAGATGGTAATATTAAATGTGGACCATCCTGATATTGAAGAATTTGTAGATTGGAAAGTACAGGAAGAAAAAAAGGTAGCCGCTTTAGTTGCGGCCGGTTATGATTCTTCCTATGAATCAGAAGCGTATCAAACGGTGTCCGGGCAAAATTCCAACAATACAGTACGCGTGACTCAAGAATTTTTAGAGGCAGTAGAAAGAGGAGACGACTGGAATTTAAGATGGTGCACTTCTAGAGAAGTGGCCCGTACCATTAAATCAAAAGATCTTTGGGAGAAAATTACGAAGGCGGCGTGGTCTTGTGCTGACCCTGGCCTGCAATTTGATACTACCATTAACGCTTGGCATACTTGTCCTAATTCCGGACGGATCAACGCGTCAAATCCCTGCAGTGAATACATGTTTCTAGATGATACTGCCTGTAATTTAGCATCAATAAATTTAGCGCACTATTTCAACAGTGAAACAGGAAAATTTGATGTAGATAGTTTCCGCCACACCGCCCGTATCTGGACAGTAGTGCTTGAAATTAGTGTGTTAATGGCGCAATACCCGAGTAAAGAAATTGCCAGCGGAAGTTATAATTTCCGCACACTTGGCTTGGGGCATGCCAATGTCGGTAGTGTTTTAATGACAGCGGGCATTCCTTACAATTCATCGGCAGCATTAGGTTTTGCCGGGGCAATTACCGCTATTATGACCGGCGAATCATATGCGACATCCGCTGAAATGGCGAAATTTGTTGGTCCATTTCCTAAATATGAAGAGAATCGCGAGGCGATGCTTCGTGTTATCCGCAACCATCGTCACGCGGCTTACAATGCAGCGGCGACAGATTATGAAGAGTTGCCGATTACACCTCACGGGCTTGACCAGGCGCATACTCCGGCGTATCTCGCAACTGCGGCGCGTGAAAGCTGGGATAAAGCACTGGTTCGGGGAGAAAAATATGGTTTCCGTAATGCTCAGACAACAGTGCTAGCTCCAACAGGTACAATTGGGTTGCTTATGGATTGTGCCACTACCGGAGTGGAGCCGGATTTTGCTTTGGTAAAATTTAAGAAACTTGCCGGTGGTGGATATTTTAAAATTGTGAACGAAGCGG
>JBGSLP010000543.1:0-1611 GCA_041740655.1 Alphaproteobacteria bacterium | reverse complement strand
TTGCCAAATTAAAATTAAAACGAACTGGTAAGCAGAAAAAGATAGAGCCTACCTGTATTCGTGTAAGTCCCTTTGACTATGAGAGTAATCTGAAAAGATCTGTGCAAATAGCGCGCGGTAACGATGTAACGATTATTTTTTGTCCCATCACAGTCGTTCCGCCTTATATGGCTGTGATGTCCCAAGTGGCTAAGGAGTTCTCTGTGCCTCTGGTTCAGACGGAGGATTCACTGTGGCGGGTGTTCCTCGCGTTTTATGATGGTGCTACTGAATACCAAGGGATGAAGTTGGATTACCGGGGGGAGATAGACGCCAGCTTCCTAGGTTATGGCGAGATAGGTGAGTTGCGAAGTGCTTTGATGCGCACGAAACCTTATGTTTTTGATGATCCCGTCCATCCCAATCCCATTGGTTATCGCGCCATTGCCGAAGACCTTGCCCAGGTAATACCCTGAAATGATATAATCTGCGTCAAATTCTGACTTTAATGAGGGAACATCCATGAGCGGTAAACAAAAACAAACGGGGAATACGGGAATTAAACGCTCTTTATGGCTAAAGTTGATGTCATCACTTGTGTCGGCTCTTATCTTCCTGTTGTTGGTTGAGATCGCTGCGGCTATTGTAAACAAGACACGAATTGTAGTCTCTGAACGAAGCGATAAAAACCTGAGTTTTGTCTATGATTATGACCTGCTTTACTACAATGAACCATTACGCACTGTGCATAATAATTTTCATGACCGGCTTATTCGTTGTGTCACAAACAGCTATGGTTTCCGTGAAGAGACGGAGATACCGGATTACCGACCAGATGGTGAATACAGAATTCTGTGTGTTGGAGATTCCTCAACCTTTGGCTATACCGGGGATCAGGCGCATTCCTATCCCACCCAATTACAATCCATCCTTAATACGAGGAATAATGGTGACAGGAGTTATTATGTGATAAACGGCGGTTGCGCCGGCTTTACATCGTTTCAGGCATTACGCTTTATAGAACGGTGGGTGCCCAGACTCAAACCCAACCTTATAATCTACTCCATTGGTTACAATGATTCCACCCTCGCCTTTAAAGCCGATAAAGATGCCGACTATCACAAGGATACGATGGCTTGGTTGCGTGGTGCTTTTTGTTCCTCCAATACTTATTCATTGATCAACCGAATTGTATCAATAAATATGAAACGGGCTGGTAAGCTTAAAAAGGCAGAACCTACCTGTATTCGTGTAAGTCCCATTGACTACGAGAGTAATCTGAAAAGATCAGTGCAAATAGCGCGGGATAACGATGTAGCGATCATTTTTTGTCCCATCACAGTAGTCCCGCCATATATGGCTGTGATGTCCAAAGTGGCAAAGGAGTACTCTGTGCCTGTTGTTCAGACGGAGGATTCACTGTGGCGGGCGTTCCTCGCTATATATGATGGTGCTACTGAATACCATGGGATGCAGTTGGATTACCTGGGGGAGATAGACACCAGCTTCCTGAGTTATGGCGAGATGGGTGAGTTGCGAAGTGCTTTGATGCGCACGAAACCTTATGTTTTTGATGATTCAATCCACCCTAATCCCATCGGCTACCGCGCCATAGCCGAGGATTTGGCGGCT
>JBGSLP010000542.1:0-2655 GCA_041740655.1 Alphaproteobacteria bacterium | reverse complement strand
CGCACTTTATGGTGCGGATGATCCGGCGGTATTGGTTTGGGCCGCGCAAGAAGGGCGTATCCTTCTCACTCATGATGTGGATACGATGACGAAATACGCCAATGAACGTATCGAACAGGGGTTGCTGATGGCGGGCGTGATTTTGGTGCGGGATACTCTACCCATCGCTCAGGTCATCGAGGATCTTCTCACGATTGTGGGAGCCAGCGAGGCCCATGAGTGGGAAAACCGGATCGACTTCTTGCCCTTATAACACACGGTCCCTCTGGTCCAAATGCCTGCAAAACTGACCAAATGGGCCCAAGTTTGCCCATCACTTTCACGGGAATCGGTGCTTTTGACTTTGTGGCAAAAGGGCTTCGTGCGGTCTGCGGCTATCTCGCCGACGGGTGCGGTGCTACGCCGCGCTGAACATCGCCTGCACGGCCTGGACAATCGCCAACAGGTCGGGCAGAGGCTCCCGCCACAGCGTGGGGACGTGCAGCGCCAGTTTAGGCAGCAGCGGCGTGCGATAGGTCCCGCCGTCGTCCGGCTCCATCTCGATATAGATACCTGATTCGCTGCGCCGGTTGAAATCACAGCGCTGCCGCAGGGGATCGATCACCCAGTATTCCCGTACGCCCGCTTTTTCATACTCGCTAAACTTCGCCCCGTAGTCCCGTTCGACGCTTTCTGGCGAGACCACCTCGATACAAATATCCGCCGGCCCGATCATCCCGGTGTCAGTCAACTGGCCGGGATTGTCGTTGAGGATGATTTGGAGGTCCGGCTCACGCACACGCCCTACCGTGTCGAGACGCATCACAAACGGCGCATTAAACACGCGACCGATCGGCTTAAGGGAGAAATAGGCATTTAACCACTGGATCAGATACTGGGTGAGCAGGGTGTGCTGTGCAGATACCGGCGACATCTTGATGACGACTCCCTCCGCCCATTCGTGAAAGGTCTCGGCATACTGCGCCAAGTATTCGTCGACGGAAACACCCGCCGCAATAATCTCACCTGCCGGCAGCGTGGTGGGTGCGGTGAAAGTCAGGGTAGCCATTGGGGGCACCTCGTTGGTTTGCCAGGATGCTTTTATTGTAGCACACATGGGGTGGGCACGGTGGGGGCACCTCGGCGTACCTGCGCCCGGATCGGTCCCGACGGCCAGCGTAGATCTGCACAGGCGTCGGGGTCGACCGCATACGCCCTTTGGTAGTACAACCGGCGTGGTTTCCCACCTGGACCTGCGCCCATTTATCGGTTTCCTGCCACGCGACCCGATGCGGAATGGAGGGTGGGGGGCACATACTGGGCTGATGTGCGAAATGGGTGGAAATGTGGTAGTTCAAACGGCGTATGCCTAGCGAACAAAACACCGCTCTTTTGTTTATTTCAGGCATCGGATCAGGGGTTTTTGAGGGGAAAACGGGCCTTTGGGGGTGCTCTCCAGCACCCCGCAGAGGGACAGTGCCTTGTCCACTAGGCATCCACTGTCCTTCACCCTCCCTGATTCTCCCTCAACGATAAGTGATCAGCGCCATCCTGATAAGGCCCAGTTGCGCGAGCAAATCCTGTCGTTGCGTGCGCAGGGCTGGAGTTACCGTCAGATTGGCGAGGCAGTGGGGTTGCATTGGACAAGGGTGGGGCAGATATTGAGAGGGCGATGGGGTAAATCCAAAACGGTAGGTTCCTGATGGACGAGATCAGGTTACAATATTGTCAACCATTGGCGCACAAGCCGGGCCTGCTGCTGCTCGATTTGGTCCGGTTAACCTGCTGGTTCAGCAAAAAAGTAAAAAGCGAGGGAGATCCCCCATGACAATTGCCCAAATCATGGAACAGGCGAAGATCCTAAACCAACAGGAACAAAAGGAGTTGATTAAACTGTTGGTGGATGCGCTCGCTGTGGAGAGACTTGCGGAGGTCGAACCGCCGAAGAAGCATCGCCTATCCGATCTGCGAGGTCTGGGTGCAGAAGCCTGGAAGGGCGTGGATGCGCAGGAGTATGTCAATCGGCTGCGCGATGAATGGGACGAACGCCCGTGAAAATCGGCGATGTGCTGCAAGTCGTGCGGCTACATGTGGCAATCCCGACGCCATCTGCCCCCGCAGCACCACGGACAAAGCTGGGCGACATTCCTGGCGAACCACGCGTCGGAGATCTGGGCGTGCGATTTCGTGCAGACCTGCGATCTCCTCTTCCGCACGGTGTTTCTCTTCTTCATCATCGAACACGGCTCGCGGCGGGTGGTGCATGTGGGCGTGACCCGCACAACCACCGATGAGTGGGTGTGCACAGCAAGTGCGGGAAGCCACCCCCTTCGGTGAAGGCCCACGCTTTTTGATCTGCGACAATGGCGACAAGTATGGACCGCGTTTTGAACATGCGGTGGAGGGAGCCGGCATCGAACTCACCCATACACCGCCTTATGCCCCCAAAGCGAACGCCCTGTGCGAAAGGTTTATCGGCAGTGTCCGGCGTGAGTGTTTGGACCATATTCTAATTTTGAGTGAAAAACATATCCGGCGCGTTATCCACGAATACTGTGAGTTCTTCAATCGGGCTCGTCCGCATCAAGGGATCGACCAACAACTTCCAGTGCCATCTGACGTCTTCCTGCCACCCTTACACGTGCGCCGAAACGTCATCGCGCTTCCCATTTTGAG
>JBGSLP010000541.1:0-2137 GCA_041740655.1 Alphaproteobacteria bacterium | reverse complement strand
TGGATAAACGAGTCACACCAGTAGGGGAGCCAGTATACGTTTTCTATTCCTATTCTATGATATTCTTCAACGGATCCCTTTTGATGAGTGAAAACAATGTCGTACTGTTTCGCGCAAAGTGAATTACCAATTAATTCATTTTGTTCATAGATGGAACTCACTTTCAGCTTCAAGAAGCGCTTCAGTTTTTGTATGAATCCATTCTTCCTCTCGAAGTTTTGCGGGTCATCTCCGGCAATAAGTACAACAGGGCAGTTGTATTGGTCCTTGTGGACGCGGTAGTCAAAAAGATAACCGAGGTCGAGAACAAAGACAATGTCATACTTATCACGTTTGGCATACACCGAGTCGAGTACGGTGAGATCGTACGTATTGTTCTCATCAAAGAGATTATATTCATCAAGGGAGATGCCTGCTTTCTTTATTTCATCAAAAAATGAACTGACAAGAGTTCTATTTGTTTGACGTTGCATTTTATAAATAAAAGCAATGTTCTTAAATGCATATGATTGTATCGATGTGGACATAACTTATTGTATCAAAGATTTAATTATTTGGTCATATTTCTCAGCAATTATTTCCCAGGAAAAGTTTTCTTTTACATAAGTTGCCGGAATTTGTTGCCAATCCGTGGATAATGCCTTTTCTAAAGCTGCAGCGTATTCATTTGGATTTTCTACATCACATAAAATGCCGGCTGGGCCAATAATTACTTTTCTTGCAGCATCGTCGGTAGTTACAATTGGTTTATTTGCTGCCATTGCCTCCAAATAAACAAGTCCGAATGCTTCACCAATAGATGGGAGGGAAAATACGTCACAGAGTTTGTAGTAAGCGGGAGTTTCGTGGTACGGAACCTGAGTCATAATAAATCTTCCAGGAATCTTTTTTTCGCAGTAATCCTGTATCATTTGCTTGAGTTCACCAGCATCGCCAATAAGCAAGAGTGTTCCTTTCTCAAGTTTTGCAAAAGCATCGATAAGAAGTTTCTGTCGTTTAAAGGCGCTAAACGCCGCGACACAAAGTATTATTGGTCTCTCTAGGCGTTCATACTGTGGGGCAACCGCTAAATTAAGCTCAAAACGATGGAGATCTGCTCCAAGTGGAATGTATGTAACATCCGGAGAAAACTGTTTCGCCCACTGTGAGCTTGTTACGTTTGTTGCAATGTAAGTGTTTGGTTTTTGCAATAGAACCTTTTTTTCATCTTCGCCAATTCCCCCGTGACCCGTGTAAATGAATGGCGTATTTTTTTGCTTTCGAAGAGAGTTAGCAAAACGAGCGCCCCAAATCCCATTGTTTGGAAATATGAGGTCAAATCCGCCATTCTGAATGTAATGAGTAAATACGTGTTTGGTGAAGAAGTACTGCTCAATAGCCGCAGGATGGAGATATGTAGTCACATATAAAAACTTTCGAACTGCCTTTCCTAATAACTTTAGTATCTTTGAGAGAAAATCTGTATTCTTAGTAACGTCCAAATTCTCAAAGTATTTGTATATCGATTTGTATGAGTCTAAGAAGAAAACTTTTGGTTGTTCAATTTTCACTGTTTCATTTTCAACTGAACGTTCAGTTCCGTAACTAAAAATTGTAATGTCGTACTTTGTGCGCAGTGCCTTGGTAAATTCAGTCACAAAAGTCTCTGCGCCTCGCGTGACTGTTCCATTAAAGGGACAAAGAATTGCAATTTTACGCTTGTTCATTTTTTGTTTGTTTTCCGTGGACAAAATATTTCTGGTAGAAGAAGTACGCACCAGCCAGTGATATGACATTAACAATTGCATATGAAATTGAAGCACCAATTGCACCGTAGCTCGGTACAAAAATCAACGATGAGATCGTATTTGCAATAAGCTGAAAGAGGGCTGTAAAGAAAAATGAATTTGATTTACCAATCGCATACAGTGCCGAGTTAAATGGGAATGTCCATAGATAAAAGATAAGAGAGCCGTGCATTATTCGCAGTGGAATAATGGAGCCGTCATACTTGTCTTTAAAAATGAATTGAATCACAAGCGGCAAAACAAAAAAACCAATACCCAGTGCAATGCTCAGCAATGTGGTAACCTTGATGATCTTTCTTAGCTCAACTTTAATTTTTTCTTTATCTGTATAGGAGGCAATTTTAGGATTT
>JBGSLP010000540.1:0-1686 GCA_041740655.1 Alphaproteobacteria bacterium | reverse complement strand
TGTCAACCGCCGAAAGCGTGCTTTCAAGGCGTTCTAGCGGATATGGTCTTCCGGGTATGCACCTATCTTGTGAATTGCCAGGTCAGGTCCGTTGTACTCATCTTCTTCATGCAAGCGGATACCAACGGTCTTTGCCAAGATGCCGTAGACCAGAAAACCGCTTGCCACGGCAAACAGCACTGCCGTAAGAGAGCCGGCCACCTGAGAAATAAAGCTGATGTTTCCGATTCCCCCCAGAAATTTCTGGCCAAAGATGCCAGCGGCAATGCCACCCCAGGTGCCGATCACGCCGTGGAGCGGCCAGACCCCGAGCACGTCATCAATCTTCAGTTTTTCCTGCTCAAAATGGAAACCGTAAACAAAAATAACCGCTGCAATCGCGCCGGTTGCCAATGCACCCAACGGATGCATCAGGTCGCTGCCGGCGCAGACCGCGATCAGGCCTGCCAGAGCACCGTTATGCACAAAGCCGGGGTCGTTGCGGCCGGCAACCAGAGCCGCCAGCACCCCGCCAACCATGGCCATCAGAGAGTTGACTGCAACCAGTCCTGAGATCTTTTCCAGGTTACCGGCGCTCATCACGTTAAACCCGAACCATCCTACAGCCAGAATCCAGGAACCCAGCGCCAGAAAAGGGATATTACTGACCGGCAACGGATGGGATTTGCCATGACTGTAGCGACCTTTCCGTGACCCCAGCAGAATAATGGCTGGCAGGGCGATCCAGCCGCCGATGGAGTGCACCA
This sequence comes from Alphaproteobacteria bacterium, assembly GCA_041740655.1. GTDB lineage: Bacteria > Pseudomonadota > Alphaproteobacteria > Rhizobiales > Rhodomicrobiaceae > JAWXCE01. The sequence continues at coordinate 940 of JBGSLP010000540.1, read as the reverse complement.
CCACTGATCCGGCGTAGTCGTGAAACTCAAGCCCGCCGATCGCCTTGAAAATACCCTGCAGAAAGGGAGCATTTTTCCCCCAGATCAACGACTCGAACAGGGGATAGCAGAGACCGGCGAAGATCGCTCCGGCAATCACCTGGGGCCAGAATTTGGCCCGCTCGGCAATACCACCGGATATAATTGCCGGGATGCAGGCCGCGAAACAGAGCAAGAAGAAAAAGTGAACCAGATCATAGCCCATGGCGTTACTTACCAGCTGGTCAGCCGGTTTCAGGAAAGAAATCCCGTAGGCCAGAGGAAAGCCGATCAGAAAATAGACCACAGTAGAGATTGACCAGTCGGTCAGAATCTTTACAAATGCGTTAACCTGGCTCTTCTTGCGGACCGTGCCCACTTCAAGAAAGGCGAACCCGGCATGCATGGCAAACACCATGACGGCACCCAGCATCAAAAAAAGAACATCTCCACTTTGCTTCATCGGGGTAAGGGGTGACAACTCCATGGTGCTGCCTCCTGGACATAATATGTGCTGCACTGCATCAATTGATTGCAGTATCGTGCAAAGCAAAAACGTTGCCATCATTGATCATATATTATAACTGCCTGAAAAATGGCGCTTTAGCTTAATAATCAGGCAGATGTTGCTGCATAAAAAAACAGCATTACTGCGCAGCAAACAGGCACCTATCTGTTCTTTTCTTTTTGTGTGACGGTGCTACAATCCCTGACCATGGAACTTCGCGACAAAATCCGCAGTTTTCCCTCCAACCCCGGCGTCTACCTGATGCGGGATGAGGCTGGCGTCATTCTGTACATCGGCAAGGCTTGCAATCTGCGCCAGCGGGTCAGTAATTACTTCGGCAGCACCGACGGACGCCCCCAGGTCCGCTTTCTGATGGCTCGGGTCAGCAGCATCGAATTTACCGTGACCGACACA
>JBGSLP010000539.1:0-1525 GCA_041740655.1 Alphaproteobacteria bacterium | reverse complement strand
ACGCACACGGGCGCGCTTGCCCTTCGGATGCGGGATGTGACCATAGACCTGCTTCACAGCATCGACGATCAGCACGCCGGAAAACATCGGCCAGCAATAGGCCCCCGCCCGCTCCCACGCGACCGACGCATGAACCACAGGACGCCACGTTACGGGGGGCGCGAAAAGCGCGGGGTTGACGCTCTCTACCGCGAACATGGAGCGCGCCAGTTGCGCCTCGATCTGCCCTTTGGTGAAAGGGCGACCCTGGCCGAATGGCGTCGTCTCCGACCGCGCCCACAGGCCACGGCGATTGGGGACGACGATCATCAGCCGTCCTTCCGGCCGCAGGACGCGCCACAACTCCCGCAGCAGCGCCGTACTGCTTTCGGAGTGTTCCAGACAATGCACGGCGATCACACGATCAAAGCATACGTCCGGTAACGGCAGATGCGTTTCCTCCACGAGCGCGGATGCGCAAGGCGCTGCGGTCGGCCATGCGATGGCGCCTTGAGCCTGAGGCATGAGCGCGACGACGCGGTTTGCGTCCGACAGGAACGGTCCGAGAAAAGGCGTCGCATATCCGATGCCAGCGATCGAGAGCCCCGCCGTGTTGCGCCAGCGGGCGCGCATGCGATGGGTGATGATGCGCCGCGCCGCCAGCCCAAGCGGCGTACGGTAAAACTCGCGAAGGTCGAGAACGTCAGGATGCATCACAATGCTTTGTCGCGCGGTTTACCGGAAAAAGCATATAATCTCTTTAATTCAGATCGTTAAACAATCGGCGCAACTCATCGAAGACCGACAGGCTGACACACTTCAGATACCACAAAATTAGAGCATGAGCGGCATGGCAAACCTCGAAATTGAACAATTTATGTGCGGCGCCGATAACTACGGCGTGCTGATCCACGATGCCGCTTCAAACCTGACCGCTGCGATCGACACGCCCGACGCCGCCCCCATACGCGCGAAGCTCGCGGAGAAGGATTGGCGGCTGACGCACATCTTCACGACCCATCACCATGGCGATCATGTCGCCGGGCACGCTACACTCAAAGCGGAAACCGGATGCGTGATTTATGGGGGCGCCAAAGATGCGGCGCGAATTCCCGGCCTTGACGTGGCTCTGAAGGACGGCGGGCGGTTCATGTTCGGCTCCCATGTAGTCGACGTTTTTGATACGCCGGGGCACACTCTTGGGCATATCGCATATCACCTACCAGACACGGGCGTCGCCTTTCTCGGCGATACGCTTTTTTCCCTCGGATGCGGGCGACTGCTCGAAGGAAGCGCTCAGGACATGTGGGGGTCGCTGCAAAGAATCATGACGTTGCCGCCCGAGACTATTCTTTACTGCGGGCACGAATATACTTTGTCGAACGCCAAATTTGCTTTGACCGTCGAGCCGGAAAACGAGGCGCTCCAGCGGCGTGCGGCGGAGGTCACCAATCTTAGGGGGGACGGCGCGCCTGCGATTCCAGTGCGGCTGACGGCCGAGCGCGAGGCCAACCCGTTTTTACGCCCGGACAGCCCAGCGATCCAG
>JBGSLP010000538.1:0-2705 GCA_041740655.1 Alphaproteobacteria bacterium | reverse complement strand
GAGCCGCGCTCGTCATAGAAAAACCGGCACGGAATCGCCTTGGGCGATTGGCTTAGGCCGTCCAGAACGCTCTGGGCAAAATCGTCTAATGGCGCGGGATCGATCCGCGACCTTGTGGCGATTGTCATTGCAAACCCTTTGGTTAAGCGTCCGAAGCCAAGCGGAGGCCAGTGAACTGCCAGCGCTGATGGGGGTAGAAGAAGTTTCGATATGTGCGCCGGACATGACCGTCGGGTGTAATGCAAGACCCGCCCTTGAGCACGAACTGATTGCACATGAACTTTCCGTTGTATTCGCCGACCGCGCCAGCCGCAGGTTTGAACCCGGGATAGCCGACATAGGGGCTGGCCGTCCACTCCCACACATCGCCGAACATCTGGCTCAAGCCTTCCGAATTTGCGACCGCGCAAGGCTGTAATGCGCCATGCCCGAGAAAGTTTCCGTCCATCGCAACGCCCTCCGAAGCGACCTCCCACTCGAACTCCGTGGGCAGCCGTTTGCCAGCCCAGCGCGAAAAAGCGTCGGCCTCGTAAAAACTGATATGCGAAACGGGGCGTGATGGATCAATTGGAAGGAGGCCGCGCAAAGTCATCTGGCTCCAGCCGTCGTCGCCCCGCTCCCAGTATAGCGGCGCGCGCCAGCCCTCACGCTGGATCGTGGACCAGCCGTCCGATAGCCAGAGTGCGACCGTGTCATAGCCGCCATCATTCATGAACTCGAGCCACTCGCCATTCGTGACGGCGCGGTTTGCGAGCCTGAACGGGCGTAGGAGGCATTCATGGCGGGGCGTTTCGTTGTCGAAGGAAAAGCCGCCGCCCTCATGCCCGACCTCACTGATGCCGCCATCGAACGCGATCCACTTGACGTCCAAAGGTTCGCGCGGCTCCTCCGAGGCGGCGGGGCGATAGGCTGGTTGCAGCGGATTGCCCGCAAACAACACGAGGCAGTCCGTCATCATCAGTTCCTGATGCTGCTGCTCATGGTTGACGCCAAGTTCCAGCAGATCCCACGCTGCCTGCGGCAGGGCGGCGGCTCCATCGCCCGTCACCCGGCGCAGAGCCTCGTCGACATGCGCGCGATAGCCAAGCACTTCGGCATGGGTAGGACGCGTCAGCAATCCACGTTGCAGCCGTGGGTGACGGGGGCCAAGCGCTTCGTAATACGAATTGAAACAATAATTAAATCGCGGATCGTATTCCCGGTAGCCCGGATCGAACGGCTTCAGCACCACCTCCTCGAAAAACCAGGTGGTGTGCGCCAGATGCCATTTCGTCGGGCTGGCGTCCTCGGAGGGCTGGACCACCTGTTCCTCAGCGCTCAAAGGCTCCGCAATATCGAGCGAGATGCGGCGCGTCTGCCCGAGGCGCGTGGCTGTGTTCTGTCTGAAATCAGGAATATCCAAATCCAAATCCTCGTTCTGGACGCCTCAGCCGACGTGGTTAGAGCGGTTGATCTTGCCCTTACTTAGGTGCGCATTCGCTTTTTCGCGACAACAAGTTACTCCCACGCACAAAAACGTTAAACGCGGCGACGCACACCCGCGACACGTCCAGCGATTTCAATCGTGCCCAAGCCAAGATTCGCCTGTGGCTGAATAGCAAAGGCAATCCAGGGTTTAATTTCAATTATCGTCAACTGCATTTTAAATATCGCCGAATCACGTCTTTGCTTTTGTGGATCAAATCCATGGGGGAGATTATGAAGATTAAAATTTTAACTGCTTGCGCGGCGCTCCTTTTTTCGGGGGGCCAAAGTTTTGCAGACGGCATGTATGGGTCGAGCAAAGATCCCATTATGATGCCGCATGCTGAATATATGTGGGATGGGCTGTATGTCGGCCTGCACGCGGGTAAAGCTTGGGGCGACGCAGAGTATGTTGAAGATGGCGATGACGCAAGGCGCTTCAGCCTCGATGGCTTCTTTGGCGGCGTTCATGCGGGCTATAACTTACAGCGCGGTCGCTTTGTGTTCGGTCTCGAAGCTGACTATTCGGCTTTTGACTCCGACGATCGTGTAGTCACGGGCAATGGTAACGTTCGTCACGATCTCGAAACCTCCTGGCTGGCGACAATTCGTGGCCGCATCGGCATAACTCACGAAAGCTGGCTGTTCTACGCAAGCGCCGGCGCTGCCTTTGCCGAACTGGATACCCGCCGCGACAATCCAGGTAGAACGGACTCCGATACTGAAACCGTGAACGGATACGCGATCGGCGCGGGCGTTGAAAAAATGCTCACCCCCAACTGGACGGCCCGCCTCGACTATCTCTACGTCGATTTCGGCGACGAGAAGTTCGACGCTCCCGGCTTCGACGAGGGCAAAACTGAATTTGACGCGCATATTCTGCGCGTTGGAGTCAGCTACAAGATCGATATGCATCGTCCGCATCTCGAGTCGATGAAATAACGCTGCCTAAAGGCAACTAACTCAGCGGCGGCCGGTAATACGGCCGTTTTTTTTGTTTTATGCCTTGTGATCATTTGCATTGACGGCCTGATTGCTCAAAACCATGAGATGAGCGATTGGCGCTTGATGGCGGCGTAGTGAGGGAGGGCGGCATGGCTGAGGATTTTCGCAAAAGCGCGCTGGAGTATCACGAGGCCGACCCGCCCGGCAAACTCGCCATCGCCGCGACGAAGCCGCTCGCCAACCAGCGCGATCTGGCGCTCGCCTATTCGCCCGGCGTCGCCTACGCCTGCGAGGAA
>JBGSLP010000537.1:0-9270 GCA_041740655.1 Alphaproteobacteria bacterium | reverse complement strand
CGCATTGTCGAGACCGCCGTGCGCGACGAGTTCGACCACTGGCTCAACGCCTCGCCGATGAGCGCCACGCGCCTCTTGGACTGGGTGATCGACCGCGCCGAGGAGCGCCTTCGTCGCCGCAAGGAGAAGGAGGTCAACCGCAAATCCGCCACGCGCAAGCTGCGCCTGCCGGGCAAGCTGGCCGACTGCTCATCGGACGCGAAAGAGGGCACGGAGATTTTCATCGTCGAGGGCGACTCGGCGGGGGGCTCGGCCAAGCAGGCGCGCGACCGGGCGACGCAGGCCATCCTGCCGTTGCGCGGCAAGATCCTGAACGTGGCGAGCGCCAGCCGCGACAAGCTGGGCGCAAACCAGCTCATCGCCGACCTCGTACTGGCGCTGGGCGCTGGCACCGGCAAGGCCTATCGCGACGAGGATTTGCGCTACGAGCGCGTCATCATCATGTGCGACGCGGACGTGGACGGCGCACATATCGCCTCGCTGCTCATCACGTTTTTCTTCACGCAGATGCGCCCGCTGATCGACAACGGGCATTTATTCCTCGCCGTGCCGCCGCTCTACAAGCTGACGCAGGGGGCGAAAACGCTCTACGCGCGCGACGACGCCCACAAGGACGAACTGCTCGCGAGCGCCTTCAAGGGTAAAGGCAAGGTGGAGATCGGCCGCTTCAAGGGCTTGGGTGAGATGAACGCGCCGCAGCTCAAGGAGACGACGATGGATCGCCGCAAGCGCACGCTGCTGCGCGTCGACATCGCCGACGGCGCCGAGGCGGGCACGGCGGACATCGTGGAGCAACTCATGGGCGCGAAGCCGGAGTCGCGCTTCCGCTTCATCCAGGAACGCGCGGAGTTCGCGCACGAAGACGCGCTGGATATTTAAGTATTGCCGAATAACCACTAGGCGCTTAATTAATCATTTAATGGGATTCTGAGTTTTTTCATTATCTCTTCTGTCTGACTGAGAATTTTAATGTAATGAGAGTTTACTTTATATTTTCCATCACCAGACGATAGATTTATAATTTTTATAGCCAATTCTCTTCTCTTCTTAAGCGATTGGATGATACCATTTCGATCCAACAATCCGATCCGAGCAACTCCAAGCCCTGCATAATGCTCCGCAAGCGCTATGAGCGTCATAATATTAGATGAATCATGATCAAATATTGACATCCAAATTTTTTCGGCCTTTTTGTGCATCTCGAGTGCTGTTTCATACTGCTGCATATCGGAAAAAATATTACCAATACTGCTAATGTTGCTAGCCAAGTCTTTCTCAAGCTGCCTGTGTGAAGGATATTTAATCAAGAGTTTCGTCAAAATTTGGAGACTATCTTCAAAAGATTTTAATGCCTCAGGCATTCTTTTTAGTGCTTGTAACGCAGATCCCTTACGGCGAAATATAACTGCTAAATCTCGGTTAGCTTCCAGTAGATTTGGGCTACTCGAAAGATACCGGCGAATTCCTTCTTCTGCTTTTAGAAAATTTAAGAGTGCAGCGTCAGGCTTCTCAGCAACAATTAACATCTCCCCGATCTCTGTGTAAGCTTCAGATACAGCTACATCGATATTATAATTACTCACCTCCTTAAATTTTCCTGAATAAATATCGTTAATAATCGAACTATAATCTTGCATTGATCCAGCGAAATCGCGATGAAACTCCTCGCGGATTTTAGCGAGGCTAAGCCGAGTCCATAGTAAAATTCTTCCATCCCGCTCCGGTACCACCTGCAAACTTACCTTCTTAAGCGCAAGCTCTGCGACCTCATAGTTGGCAGCCCTCATTTCTGAATAACCGTGATCAAACAAACCTTCAAGATTTCCTGGATCAAGATTGGTGGCTTTACTATAGTATTCTCTAGCCTTCTTTTCGTCCGCTAAACCTGAGGTGCTGGCAATAATCCTGTAACGCTCAGCAGCTTTTTTAGTGCGGGCAATGCCTGCAAATTCATCGTCCTTAGCGGCTTCGATTTGCAATCTTTCAGCTTCTTCTTTATTACCTCCAGATATTAACTCCAAGATTTTAGCGTCGCGCGGGTCTGTCGCAGCCCCACGTCTCATAGCCTCAAGGGACTTGATACATTTTTCAAGTGGGTTTATTCGGTCGGTCGACGCATTGCCTTTCGGCAGGTAACTTTCGCAAGCCGCAGCAGTGTCGAACAGAATTTGCCCCCTCTCATTTGAGAGCCATTGCAGATACGCCGCGACAAATGTAAGAGTGACTAGCGCAAAAATTACAATATTGCGTTTACGCGTCCTCGCCCGGCGGTCACGTTCCGCTCGGCGATAAACCTCATCTGTAGGAACACCTATTAATGACGCCACGACTTTAGATAGTGCCAAGTCGCGACCATCACCATCTTCTCTAATGTCTGCAGCGAGAATGTCAGGCTCTAATTCAGTTGTAATCTCGCCATCTAGTGTGATCTTGAACTTTAGTGCGGGCGGAAAACACTCGTGCTCAGGAGTTCCCGGATGTCCATCCGAGATGACGGGTACAAGTAGGCGATTTGGATGTCTCCATTTAAACATCCGAATTTCTTCGTTTACGTAAAAACTCTTAGCGGACCGGCGAGAGCACAGGATAATTAATGCCTCGGATGCGTCGAGCGCATCCAGGGTTTGGGCAGAAAGTAGATGTCCAGCAGTGAAATCGTTTCTGTCCCGAAATACAGGCGATAAGTGTTTAGGTACAAAGCCACGTTTTGTGGCTCTACCCGCTAGGTCATGTAACGGAAATCTTTCAATTTGCCTGTGTAACCAACGCGCCCATGACGTATCTTCATGGGAGTAGGAAATGAAGGCGCGATATTTCAATTCATTTTTTGTCAAATCGGCATTCCGTTTGGGCAATGTTGGTTAAATGCAATTTTGACACTTTACGGAAGCATGAAAGGTTTGGCGATTAATTCAGCGGCGTCACGGCTTTCGGCGGCTCGTTCTTCGGGCGCTTCGGCTCGCCCGTGTCCGAGAAGCTGTTGAACACCAAATCGGGGCTGGTCGTGTTGTGCTGCGACGGGCTGAGACGGCCGGCCCAGATGTCGGTGGCGGTCGCGCGGTCGAAGCGCATGATGTTGTCCTCGCGCCAGGCGTTCGCACCTCGCTCGCGCACCGCGATGCGCGCCACGTCGTTGTTGAACTCGGTGATGTACATCGAGCGCATCATGGCGAATGGCAGCCCCTCCACGCCCTTGTCGAACGCCACGTCGAGCGCCATCCGGTCCTGCGTGATCGACACCATCTGGATGGTCGCCTCGCCGCCGCGCTCGAAGCTCGTGGTGAAAGTGCGCGATTTCACGTCGAACGCCACCTCTTTCAGCTTCACGATCGGACGCCCCTCTACCTCGACCGGGCCGATCAGCATCGACGAGCCGTAGGCCGTGTTGCGGAAGCCCTTGGGCGACATCGGGCGCGGGCGCCAGTAACCGTCCTGCGGATAGAGCACCAGCACTTCCTCGGAGCCGTCGCTGCGCAGCACCCACACCTGCAGCATGTGGATATCCTTGAAGGTCTTGTCGCCAATGCGCACGACGGCGGTCGACGGTCGCCAGAACGTGCCGAAGGTGTAGCCGATCACCCAGAGGTCGTCGCCGTCCAGCAGCGTCTGTTTTTTCGGCGGGGATGGCGCCTTATAGGCCGGGTCGCCCGCCAGATCGCAGGCCGTCCAGTCGGCTTCGAAATTGTCGCGCATGCCGACGGCGAGATAAACCGGGTGCGCGGCCTCGATGCGGAAGCTGCGCACGGCGGGGTTGGCAAACGACAGCGCGACGTTATCTTTCTCCGCGCACAGCACCGGCTCGCTCTCGTTCTTCACCTCGACAGCAAGCCCATCCAGCGACGCCGCCCGAGCCCCAGCGCTCCACGCAAAAGCCACAACCAAAAGCGCGCAGAAAAACCGCATCGAATACCCCCGTATCAAGTCGCCTTAAGCGGAGATACGGGGAACGGTGTGAAAAGGCAAATGCTCTTAGCGCGGCTCAGAACCAGCGGGGAATGTTGCGCATATAGGCGATGTAGGTCTCGCCAAACCGGCGCTTGAGATAGGCCTCCTCGCGGGCGATGGCGAAATACCGGACGTACGCCACGAAAACCGGGAGCAGAACCAGCGCCCACACGCTCCCGAGCAGCGCCGCAAAGCCCGCATAGATGAGGATCAGCCCGACATACATCGGGTTGCGGCTGTATTTGTAGAGGCCCGTTTTCACCAGCGCGGCATTGGGCTTGTTGGGGAGCACCGTCGTCCCCGCCTGGGTGAAGGCGCGCATCGCGGTGGAGGCGATCAGCACGCCCGCCACACTCAGCACCACTCCCGCCAGCAATCCGTTCGCGCCCCACACGAAAAATCCGCCGCCGACCGGCGCAAACCACTGCAACGTCGCGCCCAACACGATCAGCGTGACGAGCACAACGGGCGGTTTGACGGGGACGGCTGGCCTGTCGTCAGGGTTTGCCGGGAAAACCATAGCGCGAACCTTTATGATGTATGTTAAGCCATCACATGTTACTGACTCCCCGTTTTCGCCACGCAATTGTCATAGGACTTGACTAGGCGGACTGACGGCAGCAGCTGTATAGATAGCTATAAAACGGAGAAATGACAGTGCGGATAGCCCTCACAACCCTCATCGCAAGCAGCGTTTTATTCGCTAGCGCGGCCGGCGCGCAGGAAGCTCTCGTTCAAGCTGTTCCTGCAAATGTGACCGAAGTCACGACCGGGGGCGCATGGACAAACGGCGATCAGACCGGTGCGTTCCGTGCAATCGTCGTAACGGGGGGCGAAACTGGTCCGGAAGTGAGCGTTTACGTGCAATTGCTGACATTCGCCAAAACGGGCGCGGTGGCGTCGGTGCTGAAAACAACGCCGATCAAGGAAGTCACGGACCGCAAGCTTCAGAACGCCTTTATCAATTTTGACGCGGAAGCTGAAAACAAGGCGACGCTTATCATAACCTCATATGACGCCGCGAAGGACGCCGATAATTCCATTTACGCCGAAATCACGGCGGACGGCGCTTACAAGATCATCGAGGCGCCGAAGGAAGAACCCACCCCTGCCGCCGCGAAAAAGTAGCTCATTTTGCCCATCTCACGCAGTTTTCGAGCGCGCATGGCCCCGTAAGCCGTTGCAAATTTTACCGCTCGGTCTAAATATGCGTATTGACAGTGCGTTTATACGCCTGCTGTTGCCAAACATTCACATTCGAAGACTAAATGCATATTCTGCATGGTCGCCGCCGCAAGATCATCGCTTTTGATCGACTGCGACGCCGATCCTCGTATATGCAAATAGTGCGCGCTGACACTGGCGCTGCGCATTCGGCTTAAAACTGGACAATAATGAATTTCACAGACCTTGGACTGAGCCCAAAAGTTTTGGCGGCAATTGCTGCCGCTGGCTATAAAGATCCAACCCCCATTCAGGCGCAGGCAATCCCTGCCGCCAACGAAGGGCGCGACGTCATCGGCATCGCGCAGACCGGAACCGGCAAAACCGCCTCCTTCGTGCTCCCGATGCTGACGCGCCTCGAAAAAGGCCGCGCTCGCGCTCGTATGCCACGTTCGCTCATTCTGGAGCCGACGCGCGAACTCGCCGCTCAGGTAGCGCAAAGCTTCGAAATCCTCGGCGCGGAGCACAAGCTCAATGTGGCGCTTATCATCGGCGGCGTGTCGTTCGAGGATCAGGATCGCAAGCTTGATCGCGGCGCGGATGTTCTGATCGCGACGCCCGGACGCCTGCTCGATCATTTCCAGCGCGGCAAGCTGCTGCTGACAGCCGTCGAAATTCTCGTTATCGACGAGGCCGACCGCATGCTCGACATGGGCTTTATTCCCGATATCGAGAAAATCTGCCGGATGCTTCCGACCACGCGGCAAACGCTGTTCTTCTCAGCCACCATGCCGCCCGAAATCCGCAAGCTGACCGACGGCTTTCTCAAGGACCCGGTACGCATCTCCGTCGAGCCGCAAAGCACCACGGCCAAGACCATCGTTCAGAAGCTCAAATTCTCCATCGCCGAAAGCAAAGCGAAGCGCGAGGCCCTGCGCGATCTGATGCGCGGCCAGACCGTTCGCAATGCGATCATCTTCTGCAACCGCAAACGCGATGTTGATATCGTCTTCAAGTCCCTCATGAAACACGGTTTTAACGTCGGGGCCTTGCACGGCGATATGGATCAACGGGCGCGCACGGCGACGCTGGATGGTTTCCGCAATGGCAGCATAACATTCCTCGCCGCCAGTGATGTTGCCGCGCGCGGGCTGGACATTCCTGATGTGAGCCACGTCTTCAATTTCGACGTGCCGATCAGCCCCGAGGACTACGTGCATCGCATTGGACGCACGGGCCGGGCTGGCCGCGAAGGTTTCGCCGCCATGATCGTCACTCCGGAAGACACCGAGGCGCTGGCCGGCATTGAAAAGCTCATCAAGGAAAAAATCGAGTGGATCGGCGGAGAGCCGGACGCGGATTTGATGGTGGTCGAGCGTTCGTCACGACGCAGGGGTCGCGGTCCGAAAACGCGCGGCGGGCGAAGCGAGGATCGCAAACCTGCTCGCCCGGTTGCGGCGCCATCCGCTCCGACAGCGCGCAAGACCGACGATCGCCCCGCGCCAGCCCGCGCTAAACCTGCGCGTGAAGCCTCCCGCGATCGCGAAATCATGCCTCAATCGCGCCCGGAAGCGCCGCCGCCCGCCCCTAGACGGGGCCGCGAGCAACGCGAACCCGAGCATGCGGTGGTCGGCCTTGGCGACCACGTTCCCGCATTCCTGAAGCAGTCCGTGCGGGTGGCGAAATAGCTTAACGCTTCGAGCGGCGTGCGGTAGCGAGTGCGGCTTTCGCCCAGCGCTCCATTTCCTCAGAGTCTTCAAACAACCGCTCGGGCGCACGCCGGTACGACATACGAACCGGTTTGCCCTTACCTGCGTAAGTGAAAGGCTCCATCCCCTCCGCTTCGAAGGCGGCTTTGCTCTCATCATCTGCTTTAAAATAAAGGGTCTCGCCCGCAATCAGGGCGAACATTACGCCATCTGCGTAGACACCCGCGCCGCCGAACATCGGCCTCACGCTCACAGCGCCGAGGCTCTCAAGCTGATCCTTGATGAACTCCCGAAATTCGGCGCTGACCGCCATGGCGCAAGCCTTTAGCGCGCAGCCTCGAATGCGGCGCCCGCAGCAGGCGTGATCGCGACAGACTCGCCGCACCCACAAGCGCTTGTCTGGTTCGGGTTGTTGAACACGAAAGCCGAGGACATCTTCTCGGTTTTATAATCCATTTGCGTGCCGAGCAAGAATAGCACCGCCTGCGGCTCGACGAAAACCGTCACGCCCTTGTCTTCTACTACCTCATCCGATGGATTGGCGTTATTGGCGTATGACATGGTGTATTCCATGCCCGCGCAGCCGCCCTTTTTCACGCCGAGACGCACGCCCGCAATCGGGGTTTCCGAGCGCGACATGATCGCTTTGACGCGCTCTGCGGCGGCGTCGGTTATGGAAATAATCGGCATTCTGGCTCTAGCCATTTTCTTCTTCCTTCAGCGCCTGAGCGCACGTCAAAACATATTCATCGCAATTTTGGCTTCGTCCGACATGCGGCTCATGTCCCATGGCGGCGTAAACACCAGGTTCACCTTTACGCCCGACACGCCTTCGACCGCGCCAACCGCATTCTCAACCCACCCGGGCATCTCTCCCGCGACCGGGCACCCCGGCGATGTGAGCGTCATGTCGACCGTCACCATCCTATCGTCATCGACGTCGATCCGGTATATCAGGCCGAGCTCGTAAATGTCGGACGGGATTTCCGGATCGTAAACGCTTTTCAGCGCCGCAATGATGCCGCCGCTCAAACGCTCCAGTTCCTCCGGATCGATCCCGGCGGGCGCGCTTTCAGCAAGTTTTGGTTCATCCGTCATCATAAGCCCTTAAGCTAAGATATCCTGCACCTTTATCAAGGCGTCCGCCAGCGCATCTACCTCATCAATGGTATTGTATAGCGCGAATGACGCGCGGCAGGTAGCGGTAACGCCAAAACGCGCGAGCAGCGGCTCGGTGCAATGCATGCCGGCGCGGATGGCGATACCCTGACGGTCGATGATCGTCGAAACGTCATGCGGATGCGCACCCTCCATGTTGAACGAAACGATCGCGCCCTTGTCCGGCGCCGTGCCGAAAAAGCGCAGAGAATTGATGCCGCGCAGCCGTTCATGCGCATAGTCGCGCAAGGTATCCTCGTGCGCTTTGATGTTCTCGCGGCCCACCGCCATCATGTATTCGAGCGCCGCGCCTAGGCCGATAGCCTGCACGATGGCCGGGGTTCCGGCCTCGAACTTGTTCGGCGCGGGCGCGTAAGTGATGCGGTCGGTCGCGACGGAGGCGATCATTTCGCCGCCGCCCTGATATGGCGGCATGGCGTCAAGATGCTCAGGCTTAGCCCACAGCACGCCGATGCCAGTCGGGCCGTAGGTTTTGTGGCCGGTGAAAACGTAGAAATCGCAGCCGATGTCCTGCACATCAACGGTTAGGTGAACGGCGGCCTGGCTGCCGTCGACCAGCACGGGGATGCCGCGCGCCCGCGCGATGGCGCAAACCTCTTTGACCGGCACGACGGTGCCGAGCGCGTTCGACATCTGCGTAATGGCGATCATTTTTGTGCGGGGGGTCAGCGCCGCCTCAAAATCCTCAATGCGGAATGCGCCCTCGTCGGTCACCGGAACCCAGACCAGCTTCGCGCCGCGCCGCTCGCGGTGGAAATGCCACGGCACGATATTGGAGTGGTGCTCCATGATCGTCAGCACGATCTCGTCGCCCTCGCCGATCACCATTCCGCCGAAACTCTGCGCGACGAGGTTGATCGCCTCCGTGGCGTTGCGCGTGAAAATGATCTGGTCGGGCGACGGCGCGTTGAGGAATTTCGCCACGGTTTTGCGGGCGCGCTCGTAGTTGTCGGTCGCCGTGTTGCTCAAGTAATGCAGGCCGCGGTGAACGTTCGCGTATTCATCCGCATAGGCGCGCTGGATCGCGTCTAGCACCTGACGCGGCTTTTGGGCCGACGCGGCGTTGTCGAGGTAAACCAGCGGCTTGCCGTAAACCTCGCGCGACAGGATCGGAAAATCCTCCCGGATCGCTGCTATATCCAGACGCGGAGCTGTTTTCATAGTCATATCGTTCATAAAACTCTCCCGCGCCCCTAGCCAACCATGCGGGACGCCATAGGTATACGTGCGTTTACTGAATCCAGTCCTGACATTTCTGCACCTCAGAGTCTCC
>JBGSLP010000536.1:0-2431 GCA_041740655.1 Alphaproteobacteria bacterium | reverse complement strand
ACCATTAAAGTTTGCGTTACCGGCGGCAAAGACAGCATTGTGGATCATTTTGATGCGCGCTGTGACCGATTGGCTTCAGCGACTTGGAACGTTTCAGAGACGATAACGAATCTGATCACCCCAGAACCGCTCCAGCCGCTGCACGATCTGATTGAAGATTCGGAAGTCGGCGACGGAGACGCCTCCAACCTTCTCGATCATCGTGAGCTGGCGCTCGAACAGCCGGTTGACCAGTTGCGAAACATCTTTTCCCTTGGGGGTGAGATGCACGCGCACGGACCGCTTATCCGTCGGCGAACGCTTGTGGTTGATATAGCCGCTCAACACGAGCTTCTTTAGATTGTAGGATACGTTGGACCCAAGGTAATATCCCCTGGTTCGCAACTCGCCTGCCGTCAGCTCGGCGTCCCCGATGTGGAAGAGCAACAGAGCCTGAACACTGTTGACGTCTGTGCGGCCAATGCGCTCAAATTCATCCTTGATGACGTCGAGAAGCAAACGGTGGACGCGCTCGATCATGCGTATGGCGGACAGATACTGCGCTTTCAGAGCCTGCTCGTCCGCATTCGCATCGACCCGTGCATAGTCTAGGGCGACACTCATTCATACCTCTTAAGGTTGCGTTTTTTTATTTAATACCACTTTAGAGCGTTATTGGCTAATGAGTATTTAAGATAAGTGGAAAAAAGTCGTGGATACAATCTCTGATTGAAATAAAAGGCCCGGCATTCAGCTAACGCATTGTTTAAAAACGCTTTTCTGTGGGGCGACTATCCACACCATTGCGCCGATGGCATGGCCGGACAGGTCTGCGGCTCCGCCGAGAAGCCACAGTACAGTTTGAGCTTTCGCATAATTTATGCAAGGTCTTCGCGCGCGATAGGGCCTGATTCGCTGCATGCCAAGCGCTGAGACGCGAACGCAACGTGTATAAAAATGCGATTAAATTTTAATACATATCCGCAAGCTACTTTTTACTTAAAGTGCGAAATAGGTGATTATGACTGCCTGCGCGCACAAACTATGTTTATTTATTTTTATTAAAAATATAAAATAATCATCATTCAATCAGCGTCCAGTGATCCTTCAACTCCAGGTTGCCGTCAGCCAAAGGAGCAAAGTAGCTACCGACCATCTCGCTGGACACAGCCTGTAGCAACGATGGCTTCCACGACGGCGCACGGTCCTTATCGATCAGCGTCGCGCGAATCCCTTCCAGCAAATCCGCACTATCGAGAAAACGAGAGGCCACTCTAAACTCGGTCTGCAAGGCAGACTTGAGCGATTCTTTAGGCTGGCGGAGGAGCCGCAACGTGATTTTCAGGCTCAAAGGCGATCGACTCATCAAAATATCGGCCGTTGCTTTGGCCCAATCCGCATCGCCGTCGGAGAGGCCGCGCAAACGGCTCAGTATCTCCTCGATGCTTGAAGCGCTGAAGCAGTGATCGATGACCGGCTGTTTCGCGGCGAGTTCGCTATCGCCCGGGTCGCGGTGCAAGCGCTCCAGAAACGGATCGATTGGCTCGTTCTGCGCAAGCGCTTCCTCGATCAGCCCGAATTGATCAGACGGTATGCATTGCGTCACGATGCCAAGCCAATAGGCGTCCGCAGCGTTCAGTGAGTGCCCGGTCAGAGCAAGATAGACGCCGACATGACCCTTCAGCCTCGGCAGAAAATAGCTCCCCCCTACGTCCGGAAAAAAGCCGATGCCGGTTTCCGGCATGGAGAAAACAAACGCATTGCCAGCAACCCGATGGGTGCCGTAAAGGCAGATGCCTGCTCCCCCTCCCATCATAAGCCCGTCGATCAAGGCCACGTTTGGCTTGGTGAAGCTCTGAAGCGTCCAGCAGTGCTGATACTCCTCGCGTAAATACGTCAGCGCCGCTTCCTTATCACCCTTTTGTATCTGCTCATGCAGCTCGAGCAAGTCCCCGCCCGCGCAAAACGCCTTGCCGTTTGCCCGCAGCAGCACGCCATAAATTTTTGGTGACCGAGCCCATTTTAAGTGGTGCGTCTCCAATCCCCGGATCATTGTGAGCGTGAGTGCGTTGTAAGCCTGCGGTCTGTTCAGGGTCGCAATTCCAGCGCGCCCATTCTCGTGGAAAAGGATTTCGGCGTCGCCCGGCATTTTCTGATTATTCCGCGCTAGGTTGGGTTAAGCATTGTTTGCAACGATGACGTTGTCATTTCGAGCTATATGTCGAGTTCCCGCCAATGCCAAGCCGATGTTTCCCGAAATCATGGCGTTTCCTGAAAACGCGCTGCTCTGAGAACGCAGCCGCAGCTTTGATAGCTGTCGGCAGGTTGTGCATTATCGTCGCCCTAACTGGCGTCTCCATGTTCGGGCAGGCGGCGCATGACGTGGTGACCGCCGCGCCCTCTGAGGACGCGCGCAAGAAGGCTGAGAAAAGCAAGAAAGCGGTTGAGCCAG
>JBGSLP010000535.1:0-3764 GCA_041740655.1 Alphaproteobacteria bacterium | reverse complement strand
TGATGTCGTAAAGCATCATAAGCTTGATGAGAAAGAGAACTTCGAACTCAATCTCGTGACCTTGGCGGGGCCACAGGCGGCGCAGGTCGCGTTGCTTTCGGGCGATGCCGACACCACCGTGACCGACTGGTTCTGGGTGCTCAATCAGCGATCCCTCGGCTCCAAATTCACGTTCGTGCCCTACTCGGTCGCCCTCGGCTCACTGATCGTTCCCGCCGACAGCCCGATCAAGACAATCGCCGATCTCAAGGGCAAGCGCATCGGCGTTGCTGGCGGTCCCATTGATAAAAGCTGGCTCATCCTGCGTGCGTATGCCGAGAAAACCGGAGCGGGCGACCTGTCGCAATCGGCCAATTTGGTTTTTGCGGCGCCGCCGCTTCTCAACGAGCAGCTCCGCGCCGGCCGGGTCGACGCCGTGCTCAACAACTGGAATCTTACCGCATTGCTCGAGGCGCAAGGCTATCGCCGCATCGCCTCCGTCGCCGAACTCATGAAGGAGTTCGACATTCCGACGCCTCTGCCTTTGCTTGGTTTCGTGGTGTCCGAGAAATTTGCGGCAGAAAAGCCAAAAGTTCTACAAGGGTTTGCTAACGCAATGCAGAACGCGCAAAAGCTGCTCCTGACCTCAAACGCCGAGTGGGATCGCATCCGGCCGATGATGCAGGCTGCCTCGGACGCGGAATTTGAGGTCCTGCGCGAACGGTATCGCGAAGGCTTGCTGCACACATGGAATGAGCGCGACCGGAAAGCGGCGGGCAAGCTGTTCGATCTAATGGCGCAGGCCGGGGGCGAGCAACTGACCGGCAAGGGCGTAAAGTTTGACCCCAGTATCTTCTGGAGCGGTCTTGTTTTCTAGCGTCGCCACAATGAACCCGGCTCTGACGCGCGCGGGATGGCTGGCTGGCTCGGTGTTCGCCCTGATCATGATCTGGGCCATCGCGGCAGCCTTCGCCGACCCGCGCTATCTGCCATCCCCGCTCGTGGTTCTGAACGCCATGGCGACCGGAGTCCAGAACGGGGAACTGCTCTACCATGTCGGGGTGACACTGGCGCGCGTGGCCGCCAGCTTCTTTCTGGCGATGTCGATTGGCTCGGCAATCGGCATTCTCATGGGCAGGTCATACGGCTTCAACCAGTTTTTCGACAGCTGGCTGACGCTGTTCCTCAACCTCCCCGCGCTCGTGACGATCATCCTTTGCTACATCTGGTTCGGTCTCAACGAGACCGCCGCCATCGCCGCTGTTGCCCTGAACAAAATTCCCAATGTTGCGATCACGATGCGGGAGGGCGCTCGCGCGCTATCCGCCGACTACAGCCAGATGGCGCAGGTCTATCACCTCGGCCGCTGGAAAACGTTCCGCCATGTGACGCTTCCACAACTGGCGCCGTTTTTCGCCGCCTCCACCCGGTCTGGCCTCGCGCTGGTCTGGAAAATCGTTCTGGTCGTTGAGCTTCTTGGGCGCTCCAATGGTGTCGGTTTTCAGTTGCATACCTATTTCCAGCTATTCGATGTTGCCAACATCCTCGCCTACGCCATCGCTTTCATCATCGTGGTGCAGCTTATCGAAATGTTCGTGCTCCAGCCCTGGGAGCGGTCGGTCAACAGGTGGCGCCAATGATCGCGCTCGACGTGAACATAAAGCGCAAGACGTTTCCCGCCACGAAGGGCCAGGCGGCTTTTGTTGCGCTTGAAAACCTGCGGTTCTCGGTGAGCGAGGGGCAGTTCGTATGCATCGTCGGCCCGTCCGGCGCTGGAAAAACCTCGATGCTGAACATCGTCGCCGGGCTGGACAAGGACTTCGACGGCTTGATCTCCGTCAATCTGGGCGATAGCGGCCGCCGCCTCGCCTACATGTTCCAGTCGCCTCGTCTTCTGCCATGGCGCACCGTGCTGGAGAATGTCGAACTGGTGCTGGATGGCGCGCCGGGCGCCCGCGAGATTGCGCTTGGCCTCATAGGCGAAGTCGGTCTGGCGAAATTCGCCCACGCCTATCC
The DNA here is from genome assembly GCA_041740655.1 of Alphaproteobacteria bacterium. GTDB lineage: Bacteria > Pseudomonadota > Alphaproteobacteria > Rhizobiales > Rhodomicrobiaceae > JAWXCE01. The sequence goes on along the minus strand of JBGSLP010000535.1, from coordinate 1,769 downwards.
GGGCCAGATCTCGCTCGGCATGCAGCGCCGCGCCGCGCTCGCCCGGGCCTTCGCCCTCAACCCCGGCGTCCTGCTAATGGACGAACCGTTCGTATCCCTCGATGAGGCTGCCGCCGAAGGATTGCGCACGTTGCTCGTCGACCTCTGGAAGTCGCGTCCGACGACCGTGGTTTTCGTCACCCACGACACGCGCGAGGCCATCAAACTTGCAACCCGCATCCTCGTTCTGACATCGGCGCCTGCAAAGGTCGCGCATGATTTCCCCGTGCCGCTTTCGCCCATGGATCGGGCGGATGCGCAGGCCGTCGAGGCCTTCCGCCGCAGTCACCCCGCTTTCGGCGGCCCGTTGTCCGTGGTAAGCGAAGCGCCATCATTGAACGGGCGGGTCGCCAAAAGCGTTTCGCCATGACATCGGCTCAAATCCTATGACGGCTTTTCTAGCAAGCGTGAGATGCGAGCGCGAGGCGCGCATCGCGCTCGACGCTGGCGCCGATATCATCGATGCCAAGGAGCCGGGCGCGGGCGCTCTCGGAGCTGTATCGGACGCCGCGCTCACCCGCATTATCGACGCAGTGGCTGGCGTGCACCCCGTGAGTGCAACCATTGGCGACCTGCCCATGCGGCCCGAGCTGATTGCCAGCGCGGTGCGGGAGCGCTCAAAACTGGGCGCAGACTACGTCAAATTCGGTGTGTTCGATCAAGCCGGCGCGATCGAATGCGCACGCGCCGCAAGCGCCGTGTCCGGCCCCGCCAAAATCATCGTCGTTTTCTTCGCGGACCTGCCCATTACACGAGCGATGGTTTCAAAATTGGCCATGGCCCGCCTTGCGGAAACCGGCGTTGCGGGCGTCATGCTCGACACGGCTAATAAATCGAGCGGGGGGTTACCGACACACTTCGATCTGCCTGCTTTGAGCAATGTGATTTCGGCAGCATCATCAGCAAACCTGCTGTGCGGTCTTGCCGGAGCGCTTCGAATGCACGATATTAAGTTGCTTATGGAATTGCGTCCTGATTTTCTCGGTTTCAGGGGCGCTTTATGCGCATCCGGAGTCCGTGGAGACGCCTTGGATGCCGATCGCGCCAAGTCCATTGCACGGCTGATCAAAAATAATGCGACGGCTAAAGCTGTCGAGCCAAGTTTTGCACTTTAGGGAGATGCTGTGTTGAGGAGTGAGCGCGACGTGGTCGACAATGAAATTCTTGCAGCGCGATTTTATGCGCCGCTCGCCCGCCAGTCATCCCTGCCGCTTGACAAGGTGATGGTGCGGGATCTGGTGATCGACACCAATATCGGCATTTTCAGCATGGAGCAGGGCGTCACCCAGCGCGTGCGTTTCAGCGTGGAAATCGAGTGCTTTCCGTCCGCTAAACCGCTGGGCGAGAACATCGACAACGTCATTTCCTACGACTACATCGTCAACGGCGTGCGCGACATCGTGGCGTCGGGCCATATTCAACTCGTGGAAACGCTGGTCGAGCGCGTTGCCGAGCATTGTCTCATGGACCGCCGCGCGGCCACCGTTCGCGTGTTGGCCGAAAAGCTCGACCGCATCCCCGGCGCGGCGCTTGGCGTGGAGATTTTCCGCCGCGCGAGGCCCGCGCACGCGGCGAATGTCTACTCTCTCATGCTTCACGGACGCGATCAAAAACCGGGCGGAGCCGCAGACTGATGCGCCTTGGCGGCGCTGCGCGTAATCTCGTCGTCATCAAGATTGGCGGAAGCCTGTGCGCTGATCCGAGATTGCGACTGTGGCTCGACGCCATCG
>JBGSLP010000534.1:0-4331 GCA_041740655.1 Alphaproteobacteria bacterium | reverse complement strand
CACCCTTCGTTTCCGCCCCGCCAGTCCCATCCGGCGTTGCGATAACGCCGCATCCGACCCCGCAATACGGACAGGTCGTGCGCGTGGCTGGCGCGCTCATCAGTAAACGTCCGCCTGATACCGGCCATCCGCCTTGAGCTTTGCGATGAACGCTTTTGCGGCGGCCGCGTCCATGCCACCGTGCGCGGCGGCTATGTCCGTAAGCGTTGTCTCCACGTCCTTCGCCATGCGCTTGGCGTCGCCGCAAATGTAGAAATGCGCGCCATCAGCAAGCCAGCGCCAAAGCTCCTCGCCTGCCTCGCGCATACGATCCTGCACGTAAACCTTGGCGCCAGCGTCGCGCGACCAGGCGGTCGAAAGCCTTGTTAACACCCCGTCACGCAGAAACGCCTCGATTTCATCGCGGTAGAAAAAATCCGTCGCCTCCCGCTGATGACCGAAAAACAGCCACGATCTGCCCTCTGCGCGCGTCGCATGTCGATGCCAGAGGAACGAACGGAACGGCGCAACCCCAGTCCCCGGCCCCACCATGATGATCGGAGTGTCAGGGTTTTCCGGGAGCGCGAAGCCGTGTGCTTTCTGCACGTAAACCCGCAATGCATCACCCGGCGCCGCTCGGTGCGAAAGGTATGTCGACGCAACACCGAGCCGCTCGCGCCCATCCACCGCGTATCGCACCGTATCCACAGTCAGTGACAGCTTGCTGGGCGTTGCGGCGGGGGAGGACGAGATCGAATACAGGCGGGGCTGGAGAGGTTCGAGGCACTCCAGAAAAGCTTCCGGGTCTGGATGGAGCGGCGAGAATTTCTCCAGCGCCGCCAGCACGTCCAAAGTCGCCGCATCGCCGTCCGGGTCCTCGCCCTTCGCGAGCGCGCGCGCTTTGCGCCGCCGGTCGCCGCCAGTCACATAGCTGATAAGTTCGAACAGCATGTCGGGCGCAGCGCCGAGGGAGTAATCCTCGATCAGCGCATCACGCAGCGGTTTGCCGCCCACAGGGAAATCCGCTGGCGCGCCAAGCGCCTGAAGCACAGCGCCCGCCAGCGCCGGATCGTTTTTGACGAACACCCCAAAGCTGTCACCGGGTGCGTAATCAACCCCGGCTGCGGACAAGTCGAACTCTATGTGCCTTGCATCTTTCTCCGACGCCTCGCCAGTGATGCGCCGCGCGCCCAGAAACACGGCATCGACCGGAGCTTCGCGGGAATAGCCCGAGATTGCGGCAATCGGCTTGGTCGTTGCTGGCGGCGCCTCTGGCTTGGGAACAGATGCGCCCGCCTCCTCAAGCAGCTTCTTAAGCATGCGGCTCGTTTCCTTGCCGCCCGGCGCGCATAAATTCTGGCGCGCTTCCTCGCCGCTCATCAGCTTTTCGGCATAACTTTCGCACAGGTAGCCGCACTGCCCACAATCCTGCTGCGCCATGGCGGCGAACAGCTTGCGCGGCAATGGGCGCGCCTCGGCCAGCGCCATCCGTTCAGGCAGCGGCATCGCAGGGTCGTGCCACGGTGCGTCGTCCTCAAGCGCTGCTGGCGCCGCCTCGACCTTGGCCGTATCGAATGAGAGGAGGCCTGCGAAAAAGCCATTGAGCCAAGCGCGCTGTTCGTTCGAAAACGGGGCATTTTCAGGGATGAGCGGCACGTCGGCGGCGCGCGGCGTCTGAATGGCCTGGATGGTCACGACTCGGCCTCCGCGCTCTCGAACATGGCTTTGAGCGCTTCAGGCCCGTGCCGACGCGTAAACGACTGGAAAGTTTCGGCGGCGCTATCGCGATGCGCGAGATAGCCTTTGAGCATTTTCTCAACGAGCGCCGGGGAATCGCTGGCCTTCACATCGCGATAAATCTCCTTCGCGATGTCTGCCTCCGGCCCGAAGCCGCCGCCGACCAGCACGTGAAAGCCTTCAACCGTGTCGTCACTGCCCTCGATAGGCACGCGCGCGCCGATCATTCCGATATCGCCGATGTAATGCTGGGCGCAGGAGTGATGGCAGCCGGTCAGGTGGATATTGATGGGAGCGTCGAGCGCCACGCGCGGCTCGACCCACTCGGCAATCGCCATGGCCGTGCCCTTGGTGTCGGACGCCGCGAATTTGCAGCCCGTCGCGCCCGTGCAGGCAACTAACCCGGCGCGCACGCTCGTCGCCTTTGATGTAAAGCCTACCGCCTGCAGGCGGCTTTCAACCAGCGCCGCGTCTCCCGCCTGAACTCCGGAAATCAGCAGGTTCTGCCACACGGTGAGGCGGATATCGCCGTCGCCCAATTCCCGCGCAATGCTGGCAAGCTCGCGCATTTGCGCGCACGTCATCTTGCCGACGGGCAGCACGACGCCAACCCAGACAAGTCCATCCTGCTTTTGCGGCCAAACCCCGACATGGGCCTGACGGTTCTGGCGCGGCGGCGCGGTAACGGCCGCGTCGGGCAAACGGGTGAGTGTGCGACCGAGCTTGCGCTCGACTTCGGCGAGGAATTTCTCAAAACCCCAGTCATCGAGCAGATATTTCAGCCGCGCTTTTTGCCGGTTGGTGCGGTCGCCATGGTCGATGTAGACGCGCACAATGGCGTCAGCCACCGCAACCGCCTCGGCGGGCTTCAGATAGACGCCGGTAGAGCGCGCGAAATCGCGGTGCCCGGTAATGCCGCCAAGGCCGAGACGGAACCACACGCCGGGCTCGACACCTGCACCAGCAGCCACACTCACGGCGGTAAAGGCGATGTCGTTTGTATCCTCCAGCACGGGAATAATGCCGCCGCCGTCAAAGGCCACGTTGAACTTGCGCGGCAAACCGTAAAGCGTGCGGTCGTTGAGGATGTGGTGATGCCAGGCGCGCGCATAGGGCCGCGTATCCAGCAATTCCTGCGGGTCGATCCCGGCGGTGGGCGCGCCGGTGACATTGCGAATGTTGTCCGCGCCGGAGCCTTTGGCCGTCAGCCCCAGATCGACCAGCGATTCGATCACGGCAACGCCGTTTTCAGCGCCGATCTCGCGAATTTGCAGGTTTGCCCGTGTCGTCACATGCGCATAGCCACCGCCAAACTGCTCGGCGATATCCGCAACGCCTGCAAACTGCCACGCGCTCATGACGCCATTCGCCACCCGCAGGCGGCACATATAGCTGTCCTGCGTCGGCGCGACGTAGAAAAGGCCGTGAAAGCGCCAGCGGAAATTGTCGACGCCTTTTGGAAACTGGCCGTTGGAAGACTCGGCTTTGAAACGGGCATAAGCGTCGAACGGGTGCTCGTCGCGCTTGGCCTTCTCTTCGTTGACCAGCTTTTTGCCGTCCGCCTCGAAGCGCGCCATGGCCTTGTGATGAGGCGCATCCGGGCCGCTTGGCTCAGCGGCCCCGCCCCCAAGACCGCCAATCGGCTTCAGTCCATGGGCGACGCGCCCGGCCTGCACGCCGGAGACGAAGCCCTCCAGATATCGCCTTTGATCGTCCGAGAAATCCTGGCCGCTCATGCCGCCTCCGCGTAAGCCTGCCCGAACGCCAGATCGCGGCGGATCGGGGCAATATCCTGCCCGGAGCGGATCAGATCGAGGTACCAGAGGGCGTCGGAGGTGTCGCCGAACAGCACCGCGCCCGAGAGCTTGCCGTCGCGTATGACCAGTTTGCGATAAACGCCGAACGCACGGTCGCGCAGGATGATCGCGCTCGCGCCCTCGTCCTCGAAATCTCCCGCTGAGAAAACGGGGATGCCGGAGACTTTCAGGTTCGTCGCCAGGACAGAGCCTTCGTAACTCGCCTCATCGCCAGCGAGCAAATGCGCCAACGTACGCGCCTGTTCATAGGCAGGTTCGACCAGCCCATAGCACCGCCCGCGATGTTCGGCGCATTCGCCAATGGCGTAAATGGCCTCACACGAGGTCGCCATGCAGTCGTCGACCAGCACGCCGCGATTGACCGCAAGCCCGGCGTCTTTGGCGAGGGAAACTTCGGGCCGTACGCCCGCCGCCATGACCACAAGCCCGCAGCGGATGCGCGACCCGTCCGTTAATGTCACCGCGGAAACGCCGTCGTCGCCCTCGATTGCGGCGGTTTGCGCGCCAAGCAGCACACGAATGCCCCTAGCCTCGATTGCGCTTTTCAGCATCGCCGCCGATTCCGCGTCGAGCTGGCGCTCCATGAGCCGATCCATGATGTGAACGAGCGTCACCTCAACGCCGAGGCGCGCGAGGCCATAGGCGGCCTCGATGCCGAGCAGACCGCCGCCGATGACGACTGCCGGTTCGCCCCGCGCCGCGCTTTGCGTGATCAACGCGCAATCCGCCGCCGTGCGAAAGGTCGTTACGCCCGTCAGATGGGCGCCGGGGATGGGCAGCCTTAGGGGTTCTGAGCCT
>JBGSLP010000533.1:0-1528 GCA_041740655.1 Alphaproteobacteria bacterium | reverse complement strand
GCGGGAAAGGTTTCTGGGGTCTGTCGAGCCTGGGCTTGCATACGTCTAACCTGTTCTGCACACCAAATCGCGCCGTAGTGGGATTAGGTCGCAAACTATGGTTTTTTTCGCGTTAACGATGACCACAAACCGTTTCGCTTCACGCGGCAGAAAATGACGCTTGGCCGCGAAAGCGCCCCGAAATCAAAGGTCTTGCCACAGACCAAAAACGCCCCATCTTTCTGCTACTGCAGGTGGAGATATTTTCGGACTCGCCTCGGCGCCGGTTTGGGCCCGGCAGAGGCAAGCCGTGAATTGCGATAAAAAATGAGAAAAAATGTAACCCGGATAAGAAAATCCGGGGCACAGTTCGACAGGATTAGTCGTCCCAGCGATCGTCATTGTCGTCGTCGCGGCTGTCAAAATCGCGCCGCTCGGGACATCGCCCCTCGGCGGACTACTTGCCCGCATTCGCGGGTGATTGCAGACGCCGCCTTGCATTTGCGCCCTGCCGCTTAACATAAACTCACAAGACCCGCGTTCGCGACCGGAACGTACGGCGCCATCAGCGCGTTGTTTTCTCGGGCCTTTCAGCGCGGCCCCCTGAGGAACAAATCATGCTGACCAGCCAGAAACCACCGCGCTGGATCAAGGCCGAACGCGAGGGCATCCATCTGCCATCAATCGATTGGTGGATCGATCCGTCCCGCCCGGCGGCGAATGCGCTGGTCACTCACGGCCACGCCGATCATGCCCGCGGCGGGCACGGCCGGGTCTGGGCCACCGGCGCGACACGGGACATCATTGCCCTGCGCTATGGAACGCCGACCGGCGGGCGCGATCTCGATTACATTGAACCCATGGACATCGGCGATTCCATCACCGCGACGTTCGTCCCGGCAGGCCATGTGCTCGGATCTGCGCAGATCCTTCTCGAACGGCAAGGAGAGCGTATCATCGTGACCGGAGACTACAAGCGCCGCCCGGATCCGACGTGCCTGCCATTCCAGCCGACGCCGTGCGACATCCTGATCACCGAAGCGACGTTCGCCCTGCCGATCTTCACGCACCCGCCGATCGAGCGCGAGATCGCACGCCTCCTGGCTGCGCGCGAGGCCAATCCGGAACGCTCCATCCTGATCGGCGCCTATGCGCTCGGCAAGGCGCAGCGGGTCATCGCGGAGCTTCGCCGCGCCGGATACCACGAGACGATCTGGCTGCACGGCGCGATGGTCGCCATGTGCGCGTTGTATGAGCGGCACAGCATAGAACTCGGCCCGCTGGCGCTGGTGAGCGAGGCAAGCCGTGAGGCGCTGAAAGGGCAGATCATCGTCTGTCCGCCCTCCTCCCTCAACTCGGCTTGGGCGCGCCGTCTGCCGGACCCCATCAATGCGATGGCATCGGGCTGGATGCGGGTGCGACAGAGGGCGGTTCAGCGCAATGTGGAGCTGCCGCTGATCATTTCGGACCATTGCGACTGGAACGAGTTGACCGGCACGATCCTCGAGCTTTCGCCGGAAGAAACCTGGATCACGCATGGCCGCGAAGA
>JBGSLP010000532.1:0-4582 GCA_041740655.1 Alphaproteobacteria bacterium | reverse complement strand
AGCCGCCGGGCGCATTCGCATGGACGCGGTGATGAAAGCGCACCGCACGCGCGGCTAACCAGCGGCTGGACGATGCGCTTTCCGCGCCGTCCTCGCTTACGATAATCAGGCGGCAGGCGTGGGCGCCGCGAAGCTCGAAGGCCAAAGCCTCTGTCTCGTTCAGCGCATGACCGTTTTTGCCGGGCGCGCTCATCCCAACCAGAAGAATTTCATCCGCTTCGAGGATAGCGTTGCGGGTCCACTCGTTCGCTTCCGCATCGGCGACGCGGATGATCAGATCGAAAGCCTGCTGCTGCTCCCTCAGCCAGTGCGCGACTTCCGGATCGTCGAGCGTAATGCCGCCCGGCAGATTCTGCCCGAAGCTGACGGAGCGCAGCACCTGACAATCCGCAAGCGGATCGAACGCAACCGTAATCTCGTCGACAATGTCATTCCGCAGCGGCGCGGCGCCTGCCGCGAGAATGGCGAGCGTTCGGGGTTTGGGAAATTTGGGGGCGGCGGTCGGCGCCAGCCCTGCGCGTTTCGCCAGCGATATCGCGACCGCCTGCCAGTATTCCGGGGCGCGGTCGGCCAGTTGGGTGAACTCATCCCATTCGAGCGTCAGGACAAGACTGTCGCGGGCGGCCAGCACTGTTTGATCGTAAACGCCGCGCGTGAAAAAAGCAGAGCCCCCAACAACGGCGCCGGGGGCTATTTCGACCGCGCCCGCATCCTCCTGCATGGTAAGGCGCCCCGAGACGAGCACATGCAACGCATTGGCTGGCTCCCCGGCCTCGACAACAGGATCGCCGCGCGCGATGGTCTGGGTGAAGCACCGGGCAAGCAGCCGCCGTAGCTCGGGTTGCCCGAGATCGCTAAATGCATCCACGGCTTGCAGCCAGGCCGAGGGCGTATCCGGTTTCATGCTGCTCAATCCATTCCCCGACCGTGGCGGCCAATCTGCACAGTCTCCGATTCCCGGGCGCTGCCGCAACATTCCTGAATTTAATGGCAGGGCGCGGCGATAGTTTGGCTGATCGGCCTTGCGCTCCAACGCTGCATGGGTAGTTTCCCGGGGCCCTGCGCACGCCATATCGATCATAGGCCGGTGAGATTGTGAAACGCGTCAAATTTATAGTTCTTAGCCTCGTGGCTGCCACCGCATTGTCATCCGGACCGGTCAAAGCGGATGACGTCCAGACCATTCTGGCAGGAAAGGCCGTGGCGGAGAAAGCCTGCGCGAAATGTCATAGTGTCGGCTTCCGCGGGGAAAGCGCCGCGCCGCGCGCCACCCCGTTCAGGGATCTCGTCAGCACGTGGTCCGGCGAGGAGTTGCAGGATGCGGTGAAAAGCGGTCTGCCCGTTCGTCATGGCCCGGCGTACAATCTGCAACTCCCACCAGCGGACACGCTCGCACTGCTTGCCTATCTCGACTCGCTCGCGACGGAGGCGAGCGGCGAATAAAAGTTACCATAACGTCAATCGCAGCCTCACCATCCGCACCTTGCGCGCGAGTTATGCAATCCCTGGTTGCGCCGCCGCTGTTTTTTTGCTGGCTCGCCAAGCGCCTGTCCTGTAATCTTTTTTTAGCCCTAAAATTTCAATAGATCAGTGGACGGTTGCAAAGGCTCACCGTTTCTTCCTGTACAGATCGGCGAATCACCTTCGTATTATTGGACGTGAATTTAGGTAACTTGTTGAGTTAAGCGTTGATCGAGTTATTCGCTTCCATCGCAGCGTTTCCAAATATGTCTGCGTATTCAAACTGTCAGTCTAGTCGGCGCGTGGGGAGCTGAGGTATGACTCAAAAACCATCGGCGCCGCGACTTGGCGGGAACGAGGCGACAGTTTCTCGACTGGTCCCCGGCGAACGCTCGGACAACGCCGCCAAACAGAATTCGAATTTGGGGAAATCCGCTTTGGTGCAGCCCGCGAAAAGCTCGCAGTCGGCAAAACCGCCGCAGCAATCTGGCGCCGTCAGTACGAACGAGACGATCATGCCGCCGACCGGGCGGGGCGCTCAGATTTCGCCCGCCAAGCGTCCTCCTGCAGTTTCCAGAGCGCAACTTGCGGCCAATGACGACGCGCCGTCGATTGGCGGGCTGATTTTTGCGCTGCAGCAGCGTCCCTCGCGCTCACCATTCCTCGTCGCCCTGATCACATCCGCGATATGGCTGGTTGTTGGCTTGCTCATCGCGCGCGGCGTCGCGACGAAATTTTTGCCTGAGGGCGCGGGCTTTGCCGACCTTGTCTCGGAGCCCGCCGCGCTGGGTCTTATGGCGGCGACCCTGTTGCTGCCAATAGCGCTTTTCTGGTTCCTGGCAGTGCTCGTCTGGCGGTCGCAGGAATTAAGGCTGATGTCGTCGGCGATGACCGAGGTCGCGGTGCGACTGGCAGAGCCTGACAAAATGGCCGAGCAATCCGTCGCCTCGCTTGGCCAGACGGTTCGCCGGCAGGTCGCGGCGATGAACGAGGCGATTTCCCGCGCGCTGGGCCGCGCCGGAGAGCTTGAGGCGCTCGTTCACAACGAGGTTGCGGCGCTTGAGCGGTCATACACCGACAACGAACACCGCATTCGCAATCTGATCAACGAACTGGCGAGCGAGCGGGAAGCCCTCGCCAACAACAGCGAGCGCGTGTCCGAAGCCTTGCGCGGCGTAGGCAGCCAGGTGACGCGCGAGATTTCCGCCGCCAGCGAGAAGGCGTCTCAATCACTGACGCAGGCCAGCGCCTCCATGGCCGACACTCTGGCCAGCCGTGGGCACAAGATCACCTCCGCAGTGACGGCGGCGGGCGCGGCCATCGACGAGAAGCTTGCCGAGCGCGGCACCCGCATCACGGAGCAACTGGTGAAGCACGGCGCGCAGACCGCCGAAGTGTTGCGGCAGTCGACGCTCGAAGTTACGAAAGCCATTCAGGAAACCTCGGACCGTACGACCGCCGCTATCTCGGCAAAGAACAACAGCCTCGTGACGTCGGTCATCGGCATGAGCGAGCGCGTTGGCCGCGAAATCCCGGCGCTCCTCGACCGTCTGGGCGGCGAGCAGACTCGCCTGAGCGGCATCATCGAGAATGCGACAAAAAACCTGTCTGCGCTCGAAGGCGCTCTGACCGAGAAAAGCGAGTCCATTGGCTCGACCCTCGCCGACAAGACCAAAATGCTGCAAACGGTCCTCAGCGACCACTCGCGCACCATCGACACCTCCATGGTCGAGCGCATTCAGGTGCTTGAGAATATGCTGAGCACTCGCACGCGCACCTTCGAGGCGACGATCAACGAGCGCACGAAAACGCTGGAAACCTCGATCGTCACCCGCACGCAGACGTTGGAGAGCGCGGTTGCCCGGCACTCCAGCGGCATCCGCGAAACGCTCGACAAGCACGCGCAGGGCATGGACCAGAATCTGTCACGGCAGGCGCAGCAGATCGAACGCACGGTCGCAGCAAGCGCACAGTCGATCCATCGCGCCGTGGACGAACTCGCGCGCAGGTCCGGCGCCTCGTCGGACACCATGGCCCAGCAGGCGCAGATTCTTAAAGACGTCTCCGGCGGGTTACTCAGCCAAATTCACACCTTGACCAAGCGCTTCGAGGATCAGGGTTCATCCATTATGAACGCCGCGCGTTCGCTGGAAGTCGCGAATACAAAGGTGGATACGATCATGGAAGCGCGTCAGGGCGCGCTAACCAAGCTTCTCGACAGCATCAACGGCCGCGCCATCGAGCTTGACCGGATGATGAACAGCTACTCTCACATGCTGGAACAGTCTCTGAGCCAGGCTGAGGTTCGCGCCAAGAAGGTTACTGAGGTGCTCGCCAAGGACTCGGCCGAGAAATCACAAACGGCGATCCGGGAAATCGAGCGTCTGCGGGCCGAAGCGCAATTGCACACAAGCAAAGCCGTCACCGATCTGCAGTCGGGCTTCTCGTCGCTGTCCGACTCCGTGTCCCAGCAGATGACGACGCTATCGAGCAAGTTCGGCGAAACGACCCGGCAGGTTCGCGCATCCGCCACCAAGGCCGTAGCTGAAATCGAGATGACTCAGACCGAACTGCGTCGTCAGGCCACGACCCTGCCGGAGGCAACGAAGCAAAGCGCGACGGCAATGCGCAAGGTGCTCAACGATCAGTTATCCGCCATCAGCAATATGGCTGAGATTGCCGGGCGGCACGGATATGCGACGCAGGTTTCGAGAAGTGAGGTCCGCCCGGTCGAGAATTACGGCGCGCCGCAAATTCCAGTGCGGCAGGAGGAGCCTCAGCGTCAGGTTGAAGAGTACGGCTACGAAAGTTTCGATGACGCGAGCTACGGCATGCCCGGCGAAATGGCGTCGAGCGGTCCAACTCCATGGACCGGCAGCGCGGAAGACCTGAGTTCGCTTACATCCGGGTTGTCGCAGCGGCTCGATAGCGGTAAGCAGCAGGCCTGGCCGAACGCCATGTCCGACGATATGTCTCAGGGCGATCCTCGCCAGCAGTATACGCCCGCAGGCGATGGCGGCGAGCGTCGCGGGCAGTGGTCTCTCGGAGACTTGCTCGCCCGTGCTTCCGAGCCTGATGATGACGAATATGGCTCACATGGTGGCGGTTACGGGCGCCCTGC
>JBGSLP010000531.1:0-2283 GCA_041740655.1 Alphaproteobacteria bacterium | reverse complement strand
CGTCGCAGGCTCGTGCCTGGCGGAGATTTCAACGGCAATACGAAACTCATAACGTCCTGTACAATCTGGCGCCAAGCGATGGGCTGGCGACCGTGCGGCGATTTTTCGAGGTTTGAACTTTAGCTTAGGAATGTAGTGCGATCCAGCCTTGTGAAAAGACGCGGGTGCGCGCGAAGAACCCATTGCGAGCCGCGCGGCCTCTGGTTATGGTGCGCTGCTTGCGATTTACCGCTGATGGGGCGTAGCCAAGCGGTAAGGCAGCGGATTTTGATTCCGCCATTCCCAGGTTCGATCCCTGGCGCCCCAGCCACTTATCTTCGTTCGATCACATGCCCGTATAAGTTGGCCCGCCGCCGCCCTGCGGGGTGACCCAGGTGATGTTTTGCGACGGGTCCTTGATATCGCAGGTTTTGCAATGGACGCAGTTCTGCGCATTGATCTGGAAGCGCGGTTTGCCCGCATCCTCCACGATCTCGTAGACGCCCGCCGGGCAATATCTCTGCGCAGGTTCGGCGTAAATCGGCAGATTGCGCTGCACGGGGATTGACGGATCGGTCAGCACGAGATGCACCGGCTGATCCTCTTCGTGGTTCGTTCCCGACAGGAACAGCGAGGATGGAATATCGAAGGTCAACACCCCATCCGGCTTGGGATAGGCAATCGGCTTGAAACCCTCGGCAGGCTTCGTGCCCGCATAATCCGCCTTGCCGTGGCCGACGGTGTAGCTCAGGACGGGCAGCGCGGTGTTCAGCCACATATCCATGCCGCCAAGCGCCGTGCCGAGCGTCGTGCCGAACCGCGATAAAAGCGGCTTCACGTTACGCACACGCTTTAGCTCCTTATAGATCGAGCTGGCGCGATAGGCGTGCTCGTAGCTTTCCAGCACGTCGCCGCTGCGGCCTTCCTGCATGGCTGCAAACGCCTCCTGAGCCGCCAGCATCCCCGATAAAATTGCGTTATGCGACCCCTTGATGCGCGGCACGTTAACAAATCCGGCCGAGCAGCCGATCAGCGCGCCGCCGGGAAATGCCAGCTTCGGCACCGACTGCCATCCGCCCTCGGTGATCGCACGCGCGCCATAGCCGATGCGTTTGGCGCCCTCGAACATTGGCGCGATAGACGGATGCGTCTTCCAGCGCTGAAACTCCCAGAACGGGTGGAGATACGGGTTTTCGTAGTTGAGATGCACGACGAAGCCGACGGAGACGAGGTTCTCGCCGTAATGGTACATGAATGAGCCGCCGCCCGTGCGGTCGTTGAGCGGCCATCCGACGGTGTGCTGAACGAGGCCCGGCTTGTGATGCTCGGGCTTGACCTCCCAAAGCTCCTTCAGGCCGATGCCGTATTTCTGCGGCTCGCGATCCTTGTCCAGGTCGAACTCGCGGATGATGCGTTTTGCCAGTGACCCGCGCGCGCCCTCGGCGATCAGCACATATTTGCCGAGCAGCTCCATGCCGCGCGTAAAATCCGGGCCGGGCTTGCCATCCCGTCCAACGCCCATATCGCCGGTCGCGACGCCCATCACGCCGCCCTCGCTATCGGTGATGAGTTCGGCGGCGGCGAACCCGGGGTAAATCTCGACGCCGAGGCTCTCCGCTTTTTCGCCCAGCCAGCGCACAAGGTTGCCAAGGCTCACGACATAGGCGCCGTGATTGCTCATGAGCGGCGGCATCAGGAAGTTCGGCACGCGCAACTCGCCAGCCGGGCCGAGCACGAGAAAGCGATCCGCCGTCACCTCCTGCTTGACCGGAGCGCCGTCTTCGCGCCAGTCCGGCAAAAGCGCATCGAGGCCCGCAACATCGATCACCGCGCCCGAAAGAATATGGGCGCCGACCTCGGAGCCTTTCTCAAGCACGACGACCGAAATCTCCTTGTCCGCCGCTGCCGCAAGCTGCTTCAGCCGGATCGCCGCCGCGAGACCTGCCGGCCCCGCTCCGACGATCACGACGTCGAACTCCATGGTTTCGCGCTCTGGAAGGGCGTCGTTCATCATAATCTCCCTCGGTATGCCGTGCGGCTGGATAAAGCGCAGAGCGCGCGATGCGGTCAACTGTTAGTTTATTGCAATGCAATATAGGCGCAGGTGGTTGCAATTGGATGCTCGACGGCGCCTCATTTTTACGTTTATCTCGCCGCATGAGATTAGGCGATGAAGATACGCTGAGGCTTCTGGACTGGTATGCCGCCATGGGCGTCGACGAGGCTATCGGAGACGCGCCGGTAGACCGTTTTGCAGCCCCGGCCGTGAAGCGGCCCCAACCTCAGCCGTCAGCGGCGCCAGCC
>JBGSLP010000530.1:0-9217 GCA_041740655.1 Alphaproteobacteria bacterium | reverse complement strand
TTCGCCGGGACCGAAGGCGAACCGCGCCCTGTGCCGCGCCCAGGACACATGCCGGGCGCCTGCAACGTGCCGTTCGGGTCGCTCCTCACCGCCGAGAGCACGCTGAAGCCTGCCGCGGAAATCCACGCCATTTTCGAGCGCTCCGGCCTCGATCCGGACAAGCCGATCGCACTGACCTGCGGTTCCGGCGTCACGGCGTGCACTCTGGCCCTCGGTCTGGCGGTCATCGGCCACGAGCATACGCCTGTTTTCGACGGCTCCTGGTATGAATGGAGCAACGACGAAACCGCGCCGGTCGTTCTGGGTTAACGAGCGGTTTTTTGGCTGGCGACGACGCGGAGCACGACGCCGGTCGCACCCACGATCAAAACTAGGGCGGCGCTGACATTCAAGGCGACGTTTAGTCCATACGCGCCGCCGGAAATAGGAAAGCCTGTATCCTTAGCCGCCAGCGCGAATGCAGCTAACGTCAAGGCAAAGCTGAGGGAACCGCCCACTCCGGCAAGCGTCAACGCCTCAGCACTCGTTAGCTTTTCGCATTTCATCAGCGGATCGAGCGTTAGTCCTACCCCGAGCGCCAAAGCGACGAGAAACGCAAATATTGGCGTCATTTGCCCAAAGCTTTCGCGAAAGGCGTCGAGGGCAAGGATTGGCGCCAGCGATGCTAAGGTCCATGCCGTGGCCGCGAGCGCCGACGATGCAAATAAAGATAACGTGCGTCCGGCAGCCACGGGGATTGGTTCCGGGGCCGGACTTACAGCCAACGCATTCGCGCCCTGCAACGATGACATCGTTCTGGCGATGATAAGCGGCACGACATTATTTGCCGCAGCCTGAGGCGCGTCATGCGAAAGCGCCGCTGCGGTCGCGTTGCTCGCTCGGCGGGCATTCGCTTCTTCGTCAAATTGCTGGCGCACCAAATCCGGATCCATGCGTTACCTCCGCCAGCCTCCACTGCAACACAAGTGTCATGATTGTCCATCGCAAGGCCGCATTCAAGTGCGTTTCGCAGGATGGCAACAACACTTTGCCCGCGTAGTGAGGCATGAGATAACCGTGCAAGCTGCAACCCTGCGAGGCCCGTCATGTCAATAAAATCATTCAAGGATCGTATCGGGAGGGAGCCTGCGCCCGCGACCCAGCTCGCAAATCTGGGCCGACATCCCGAGAGGCAGCACGGCTTCGTCAACACGCCGATCTACCGGGGCAGCACTGTGCTGTTTCCAACTCTGGAAGCCATTACGGAGTATAAGCAGGAGTTCACCTACGGGCGGCGTGGCACGCCGACAACCCGCGAAGTGGAGGAAGCGGTTGCAGCGCTTGAGAACGGACGCAGAACCTTCCTGACGCCCTCCGGCTACGCGGCTGTGACTTCAGCAATCCTCGCCTTCTCCTCGCCCGGCGATCATATTCTGGTCGTTGACAGCGTTTACAATCCCGCACGTCGATTTTGCGACGCGGTTCTGGCCCGGCTTGGCGTAGAAACCACTTACTATGACCCGCTGATCGGCGCAGGGATCGGCGCGCTCATCCGGCCCAATACGCGCCTGATTTTCACGGAATCACCGGGCTCGAACACATTCGAGATGCAGGATATTCCGGCGATCGTGGCGGCGGCCCGCGCGCATGGCGTGTTTGTGCTGATGGACAACACCTGGGCGACGCCGCTGTTTTTCCGTCCGCTCGATCACGGGGTCGACGTGTCGATCCAGTCGGGCACAAAGTACCTTACCGGTCACGCGGACACGATGCTCGGCCTTATCACGACAAACGATCGCGCCACATCTATGATGGAGGCGTTTTATGACAATTTCGGATTGTGCGCGAGCCCGGAGGACTGCTTTCTCGCCTTGCGCGGCATGCGCACCATGGGCGTGCGGCTAGAGCGGCACTGGCAATCTGGCTTGACCGTCGCCGAGTGGCTCTCGCAGCGGCCCGAGGTTGCGCGGGTGCTGCACCCCGCCCTCCCCGGCGCCGATGGCCATGATCTCTGGCGTCGCGATTATACCGGCGCATCAGGGCTTTTCGGGGTCGTCCTCAAACCTGTCAGCCGCGCCGCTCTCGCCAAAATGCTCGACCATCTGACGCTTTTTGGCATGGGATATTCGTGGGGCGGATATGAAAGCCTCGTGGTGCCCTTTAACTGCACGGCGCGCAAATATCCCCCGTCATGGAGCGGCGACAGTCCTGCCCTGCGGCTCCACGTCGGACTTGAGGATACAGGCGATCTGATCGCTGACCTTGAAGCGGGTCTTGCGCGTTTGAACGCCGCCTAGGCGAACGACTGAAAGGCCATCAGGTTCGGGGGCGTTGACGGCCCGCTGTTGATGAATTGCGGCGAGGCCTCCTCCGTGATGACCCGGAAGGATTTGAGGTAATGCGGCCCGAACGAACTCACCATCGCGATGTCCGTCGCATCGCGCCCGCGCGCCACCACGATGCGGCCAATGCGCGGCGTGTTGTGGCGGGCGTCGAACGTGTGCCAGCGGCCGCCAAGATAGACCTCGATCCATGCGTTGAAATCCATGGGAGCCGGATTGTACGGCACGCCGATATCGCCGAGATAGCCATTCACGTAGCGCGCCGGGATATTCATGCAGCGGCAGAGTGAAACGGCGAGATGCGCGAAGTCGCGACATACGCCAACCCGCTCATCATAGGTCTCGAAGGCAGTGCGCGTCGCTCGTGCAAACTGATAGCCGAACTGCACATGATTATGGACAAACTGGATGATTGCTTGGACGCGCTGAAGCCCCTGCGGCACATGGCCGAACGTATTCCATGCAATCTGGCTGAGGCGCTCGGTATCGCAATATCGGCTCGGCAGCAAAAAGACCAGGGTATCCGCCGGCAGCGAGGCGACGGGAACTTCCTGGGCTTCCGGCTCCGAAATGTCCGGCTGGCCTGGGTCCTCGATCAAGCCTTCGCACGAGATAACGCAATCGCCCGCTGGCGCTGAAAATCGCCGACATTTATTGCCGAAACTGTCGATGTAAATCTCCTGAGACCGGAAGGGAGTGCATACAAAAGTCTCCGACTTCACGTCGTGAGCGCGCTCGGGATGAATATCCAGAAGGCAGACAATCGGCGTTTCCTGCGCGCAGTTGAACGCAATTTCGTAACCGTAACGAATGAGCATGGAAGTAGTCCTCGGGGCGTTGTCGCGTGGGCGATGAACACAAGATCAAAAGCAAAGTTCCGGTCCGCCGCGATTTTTTCAACCGCTGCGAACGAGAGTTTTGATGAACGATGCGAAGGCGATCTGGATATGGCGCTCGGCCATTTTCCATTGAGCGATCTCGATCCAGCAATGCATCATCGCAGCCTTGCAGAACTTTGTCGCGAAGTATTTGGTATAAATGAAAGGCGCCTCATTACTGGGCGCCTTTCATGCAAAGTAAAACGTCACTCGTTCGACATTTATACTCTTTGGAATACGGCGAGCAGCAACAGAATTACTAGAAGCGTGCCGACGACGCCAGATGGGCCATAGCCCCAGTTACGGCTGTAATTCCAGCTCGGCAACGCGCCGATCACGAGCAGCACGAGAAGTATAAGCAGCAGGGTTGATGCGGTCATGGTCGTCTCCCGTTAATCGCGGTTCAAAAATTGTCGTCGCGATGGTGACCGCCGATACGCGCGGCAAACCATGCAAGCACCCCGGCAAGAAAAGCCGCCAACGCACTGTAGATCGCAAAGAATGTCGCCGCTTTTTCAGCCTTTTCAGCTGCTGCTTTCGCCGCTTCAGTCGCTTGAGTGGCTGCCGCCTGGGCTTCTGCGGTCAACGCATCGATACGGCGCTCCGCGTCGGCTTGAGGAATGCCTGTGCGTGTGCTCACCAACTGCGTCAGATATTGCTTGTCCTCATTGGAAACCGAACCGCGTGCAACCGAAGCCGTAATGATGCGCGAAATTTCAGCGCGCGTTTGCTCCGGATTGCCAGTTGCGCCCTGAGCTGGAGCGTCGCTAACGCGAAGCGCGCGATCGATCAGATAATCGACCGATCCGACGCTCTCCACAGCAGCGCCTACCGCTCCGGCCGCGGCTGTCGTTACCGCAGAGCCAGTCGCCGCGACAGTTCTTGCGGCTCCGGAAATGGTCGCTGTGGCGAGCAATCCCGAAAGGATGATGCCAAGACCCCAAACGACGAGCCCGTTCACGCCATCGCGGAAGCTGATCTCGTCCTCCGGTGAATTGCTGTTGTTGACACGAAGACGTCCGCTGATGTAGCCGCCGACGCCAGCTGCATAAAGTGTGATGAGACCCAGCCAAACAGCAGCGGCAAGACCGACCGTCTCTGCGGACGTATCGTCTGGACGCAGACTTAATCCCAAAGCCGCTCCGACGCCTGCGAGAAGCAGTGCGCTGGCTGTCGATACGAAAACGCCAGCGAGCACCGCCGCCCAATCCACATAAGCTGTGGTGTCTGGCGCCGCCTCACGGACTTCGCTGACTTTATTCGGTAGTGGGGGGGTCGCCCGCCCCTGCGTGCGTGATGAAGAAGCCATTTTGAAAATCCTTTAGAACAAGAGATAGAGAAGAATGATGATTGGAATCGGCAGGCCGATGAGCCACAGCAAAATCGCTGGCATGGGTTATCCTTTCGCTTGTTTGTGCATGTGATGAATGAACACGCGGGCCGGAATTCCGTTCCAGCGTAAAGAGCTTTTTCCCCGCGTAGCGCCGCGCAAACTTGAATTCAGAGCGGCTGGTCGCTTCGTGTGCGGGGCCAGTCGCCGTGGCGGCGAGAGTCCATTTCCCTATCGTACAATCGGGATTTTCGATTATGATCTTCTGTCACGATGCAGCGACAGGGCCGATAAACCAAACAACAACCGGCCAGCGTTCGTCAGCTTTCAACTCGGCCATCGATTGAAAGCGATGTGATTTTGTATCCTGGGAGGGAACAGTGGAGGCTCTGGCCAGATCGATAACCAAAGAGATACGAGAAAATCCGGAGTTCGGCCCGTGGTTGGCTCAGGCGTCAATCCTCATCGTCGACGACGAGCCGGGAATGCGGAACTTTCTATCCCGCACCATAGGACCACGCTGCAAACGGCTGGAGGAGGCCGGTAGCGCCGACGAGGCTTCCAAGAAAATGGACAGTCAGTATTTCGACGTCGTTATCCTCGATAACATCATGCCGGGGAAAACGGGCGTGCGCTGGTTGGCCGAGCAACGCTCCATCGGGTTTTTCTCCCACGCGATCCTCATCACCGGCTACGCGGATTTAGAGACGGCCATTCAGGCGCTACAGGCGGGCGCCGCAGATTTCGTGCTAAAGCCGTTCCGGTCGAACCAGATTTTGAACGCCGTCGCGCGCTGCCTTGAGCGGGTGAAGCTGCAGCGCGAAAACGCAGTTTTGCGGCATGAACTGCGTTCGCGAACGGAAAACGACCTGCTGCGCGACAAACTCATCGGCAACTCGCCCGCCATCCGCCAAATTTGCGAGACGATCGAGCGCGTCGCGCCGCTGCCGACCTCCGTGTTACTGACCGGCGAGTCCGGGGCGGGCAAGGAAGTCGCCGCTCGCTGGCTGCATGCGATTTCGGACCGCGCGGACAAGCCGTTCGTGCCAGTCAACTGCGCCGCGATCCCTCGCGACATGATCGAAAGCGAGTTGTTCGGCCACCTTAAGGGCGCGTTCACTGGCGCGGATACGGCGCGGGAGGGCATGTTCATGCACGCTCGCGGCGGCACGCTGTTTCTGGATGAAATCGGCGAAATGCCGCTGGCGACGCAGAGCAAGCTGCTGCGCGTGCTAGAGGATCGGCGGGTGCGCCCGGTCGGCTCGGAACGGGAATCGCCTGTGGACGTGAGGTTTATCTTCGCGACCAACGCCGATCTCAAGAAGGACGTTGAACTGGGCAAATTCCGCGCGGATTTGTTTTATCGCCTCAACATCATTCAGATCCACCTGCCCCCGCTCCGGCAGCGCGGCGACGATGTGCAGGAACTCGCGGCGCTTTTCATGCAGCGGCTTTCCGCGCAGCTTGGCATGCCGCCGGTGACCATCGACGCGACCGTGCGAGCGATGCTCGCCGATTACGACTGGCCCGGAAATGTCCGCGAATTGCGCAATCTCATCGAGCGGACGCTCATTCTCGGCCGGTTCCCCGCATCGTTGCGCGATGGAGCGCCGTCGAGGGGGGATGATCCGGCGGGCATGACGCTGGACGATGTCGAGCGGCGGCACATCATGGCGGTGCTAGAACAAACCGGCGGCAATCGCGAGGAGGCCGCGCGCAGGCTTGGCGTGTCGCGCAAAACCATCGACCGAAAATGCATGTCGTGGAATGTCTGACGCATCGCCTGCCAGAACGGTGGCGCCTGAGGCGGTGGTGAAAGGGTGGTCCGTTCGATACCGCCTGCTCGCCGTGGCGCTGCTGCCGATGCTCGTCGTGCTGCCGCTCCTGCTTGCGGGCGCCATCGCGCGCTGGAATTCGACGCTGAACGCCCTGCTCATCACCAAGGTGAACGGCGACCTTACGATTGCGCGCCAGTATCTCTCCCGCATTCTTGAAAACACCGGCGATCAGGTCCGCGCGCTTGGCGATTCTGCCGTGCTTCGCGACGTGATGCGGGGCCAGCACGCATTGTCGCTTCAGGCCTTTCTGGAACAGAGCAAAAGCCGGCTGTCGTTCGACTTCCTTTTGCTTGTTGACCAGAACGGCAAAATCACGGCTTCGGCGCCGGAAGGCGCGACGGCTGCGACAAAAGTAGATTGGCCCGTTATCCGCAGCGCGCGCGACGGCGCCTTGCAGACCGCGATCGATATCTACCAACCTGAAGACTTGGCCGCCCTCTCACCCGCGTTCGCGCAGCGCGCTTATCTTGACCTCGTTCCCACAGCCAACGCCGTCAAGACCGAGCGGAGGAGCGAAACCCGAGGCATGGTCCTGCAATCGGCAAGTCCGCTCACGTTCAGCGAGGGACAGGGAACTGTGCTTGTCGGCGGCATTCTGCTGAATGGCAATCTCGTTTTCATCGACACGATCAACGACCTAGTTTATCGCGACGCAAGCCTGCCGCAGGGCAGCCGGGGCACCGCAACCCTGTTTCTCGACGACGTGCGCATCAGCACGAATGTCAGGCTGTTCGAGGATAAGCGAGCGCTTGGCACCCGCGTATCCAACGCCGTGCGAACGGCCGTTCTGGACGAGGGGAAAGTCTGGCTCGACCGCGCGTTTGTGGTCAACGACTGGTACATATCCGCCTATGAGCCGCTCATCGACAGCTTCGGCAAACGTGTCGGAATGCTTTACGTGGGCTTTCTGGAAACGCCATTCGCGCGCGAAAAGACTATCATTCTGGCGGGCATCATATTCGCCATTTTCGCTATATCCGCTGCGATCGTGCCGACGTTTCTGCGCTGGGTCAGGTCGATTTTCGAGCCGCTGGAATATGTGACGAGAACGATCTCGAAGGTCGAGGGCGGAGACCTTACAGCGCGCACCGGCCTCATGGCTGCCAAGGACGAGGTTGCGCGCGTTGCGGTGCATTTGGACAAGTTGCTCGACCAGCTTCAGGAGCGCGACCGCGAGCTTCGCGACTGGAATACCGAACTGAACCGGCGGGTCGATGAGCGCACCCGCGAGCTGCGGCAGGCCAATATCCAGATCGAGGCGACGAGCAAGCAGCTCGTGCTATCGGAAAAGCTGGCGGCGATCGGCGAGATCACGGCAGGCGTTGCGCATGAAATAAACAACCCGATCGCCGTCATGCAGGGAAATCTGGAGGTGGCGCGCGGGCTTCTCGGCTCCAGCGCCGATATAGCCAAGGCTGAACTCGACCTGATCGACGAGCAGATCCAGCGCGTCAGCGAGATCACCATGAAACTACTGCAGTTCGCAAGGCCGGAGGAATACGCCGGTTACGTCGAGCGCCATGAACCCGCTCGCGTCATAACCGACAGCTTCCCCCTGATGCAGCACCTGTTCAACAAATCCAATATTCAGGTCGTGCGCGATGACGCGGCGACCCGCTATGTGGTCATCAACCGCACCGAGCTACAGCAGGTGCTGGTCAATCTGATGGTGAACGCCATTCACGCCATGCCAGGCGGCGGCGCCCTCACCTTGCGCACCTTCGACAATGACATGGACGGCGAAAAAGGCGTCGTGATCGAGGTCGCCGATACGGGCGCGGGAATGAGCGCGGAAACGGTCGCTCGCATATTCGATCCGTTCTTTACGACCAAAGCTCGCGAGGGCACCGGCCTCGGATTGTCGATCAGTCAGAAGCTGATCGCGCGCCAGGGCGGGAAGATCTCCGTTGAAAGCGCACCCGCCAAGGGTGCAACTTTCACCGTCTGGCTGCCTGCCGCGCCCTGATTTATCGCGCTCGTAGCCTTCTCAAACAGCGTCAATTTGTCCCGCCAACTAGACAATTTGTCTAAAGCAACGCTTAAGCTTTTTTTAAGTGTATGATTTTGCCGTAAATTTTATTTGGCACGAGGTTTGCTGCCTAGCTTCGCAAGACAAGCCCTTCGAAGAAAGGGTGCATGGAGGAAAATGCATGGTATCGTCACACGTGACAGGGCGCGTTTCTGCGCGAAAAGCACAACGTCGTCCATGCCTGCAAATCCCCCCTGCCCGGTGAAAAATCAGACTTTCTGCACGAACGTTTAGGTCGATCTCGAAAGCATCCACTCGGAGACGCGAGTAAATGGTCACAGAGAATTTAAGCGCGGATACGTTCACCAAGCTGTTGCTCCACAACGCCAAACAGCGCGGCGAACATCCGGCCATCCGGGAAAAAAGCCGCGGCATCTGGCGCACCCTGACGTGGAGCGATCTTGCGAGCGAGGCCGGCGCGCTTGCCTGCGCTTTGAATGCAAAGGGGCTTCAGCGCGGCGCGCATGTGGCGTTCGTCGGCGATAACCGTCCAAGGCTATATACCGCGATGTGCGCCGCTCATTGGCTAGGCGCGGTCACCGTCCCGCTCTATCGCGACGCCACGTCTCAGGAGTTGATGTCGCAAATCCAGAGCGCTGAGGTCACCCATGTTTTCGCCGAGGATCAGGAGCAGGTCGACAAGCTTCTGGACATTCTCCCGCGCTGCCCATCCATCCGCCTGATCATCTACGACAAAGATCGCGGCATGCGCCATTACAAGCAGCCGCAGGTGATCAGCTACGACGAGACGCTGCGGCAGGGACGCGAGGCCGAGCCGACGCGCCGCGACTTTCTCGACGCTGAAGCGGCGCGTGGCGCTG
>JBGSLP010000529.1:0-7632 GCA_041740655.1 Alphaproteobacteria bacterium | reverse complement strand
GGCGCAACCGGCAATGTCGGGCTAGCGGCGGTTCAACTGGCCCGACTTCGGGGAGCGCGCGTCGTGGCGGTGGAGCCTCAGCCGGCAGCCTTCCGCGCTCTACGCCGTCTCTACGTAAAAAGCCCGTATGTGACGCTGGTGCAGGCCGCGGTGAGTAGCGCGCCCGGACGGCTCACCATGCGCGTGAACTCCGCCAATCCGACGGTATCGACCGCGTCCAGCGATTTCATCGCGGCGGCTGACGGCGCGCCCGGCTGGGAAGGCCAGCGCTGGGATGCGGAGATCACCGTCGAGGCGCTGACGCTCGATCAGCTCATCCGCCGCCATGGACGCCCGGCGTTCGTCAAGGTGGATGTGGAAGGGCTGGAGGATAAGGTACTTGCGGGGCTCTCCAACACGCTGCCCGCGCTCTCGTTCGAATTCACGACCATCCAGCGCGACGTGGCGCGGGCTTGTCTGGCCGAACTAGCGCGGCTTGGCAGCTACCGTTTCAATGCCGCGCTCGGCGAGAGCCAGCGCCTCGAATTTCCCGCGCCCGTCGACCCCGACGCCATCGCCGCATGGCTCGACGCCCTGCCACTGGGTGCCAACTCCGGCGACATCTACGCCACCCTTATACTTTAACCTGCCCATACTCAGCGAAGAGCAGGTCTTGCTCGCGCTAAAGTTTTGAATTCACAACCAAATGCTTGCCACCGGGGCAAAGCTGACGACACTTATTGATTAAGCATGTTGATTATAGTAAGTTTATTTGTCTAAATGTTCTTAATTATTTAAGTGAGGCATTATATATGATATTATTGATTTTAATGGCAATTATGGTTATTTATACAGATTCAAGTATTGCATGTGATGCAACCTGCCAAGCAACAATGCGCGGTCACGATCAAAATACAAAAAGTTGCGAAGCAAATGGTGGGTATATGAGTTATGGCACTTGCCGAGGTGGAAGCTCGACTACAAGTGTCGAAGGGGAAATGTGGGGACTTATAGGCAAGCTTATGATTGATGCTGTGCGCGAGTCATATGCAAACCGACAGTCGGAACCCCAACAAGCCTCACCTTCCACTCAGCCGCAAAGTGAAAGAGCGCTACCTTTTGAACAAAGAGACTATGTATATGCCCGCGTTATAAGACAAGACTTGATGTTAAGAGTGAAGCCTGGCTTAGACTCTGAACCTCTGGTCAAAATGCCTTTAGGATCAAGTAACTTGCGTGTTTTGAAGTGTAAGAAGATTGACGACTCTGACTTTGAGGTCAGGTTGTGGTGTAAGTTGGAGTTCGATAACTACGTTGGGTGGGCTTCCGCAAAATATCTTGCTGCTGATGAATACGTACCGCCGTCCGCGTTAAGGTAATCATTTCTTGATCTGTTCGTACGCGTCTAGGGCGGCGGCGCGGGCTTTGCCGTGATCCACGATGGGGTGCGGATAGGTGTCGCCGAGCCTCACACCGGCGCGGGCGAGAGCGGCGGGGGCGGCAAGCCAGGGCGCGTGTATGGTTTTGCTGTCCAGCTTTGCCAGCTCGGGAACGAAGCGGCGAATATAGCCGCCATCCGCATCGAATTTCTCACTCTGCAGCACGGGGTTGAAAATGCGGAAATACGGCGCGGCGTCGGCGCCGGAGCCGGCCACCCACTGCCAACTCGCGGCGTTGTTGGCGAGGTCGGCGTCAACAAGGGTATCTTGAAACCACGCCTCGCCCTCGCGCCAGTCAACGAGCAGATGCTTGATGAGGAACGAGGCGACGATCATGCGTACGCGGTTGTGCATCCAGCCGGTCTCCCAGAGCTGGCGCATCCCCGCATCGACGATCGGATAACCGGTCCGGCCACGCCGCCACGCCGCCGCCCCGCGCGGGTTGTCACCCCACGGAAACGCCGCGAATTCCGGGCGAAAGGCGGCGTCGGGTAAATGCGGGTGGTGGAACAGAAGCTGATAGGAAAACTCCCGCCAGATAAGTTCGCGCAAGTACGACTCGCCGCCTTTGCGGGTACCCGGCGCAGCTTCCACAGCGGCGCTCACCGAGTGCCAGACCTGATGCGGGCTGATTTCGCCAAACGCGAGATGGGGCGAAAGCTTTGACGTGCCGTCCACATCCGGCAGGTTGCGGGTTTCGCCATAGCCCTCCACGATGGATTTGAGAAAAGCGCCTAGCCGCGCGCTGGCGCCGCTCTCGCCCGGCGTCCACGCCTCACGCATGCCGCCCGCCCAGTCTGGTTTTGTGGGTTCAAGTTTGAACGCCTCAAGCTCTGCGCTTTCCGGCCAGGACGTCGGGCTTGCGAGTTTCGATGGAGCGGGGCGCGGCTTGCGGGGCATATCCCGCATCAGGCAGGTCTTGTAGTAGGGCGTGAAAACCTTGAACGGTTCGCCGGATTTGTTCATGACCTCTTCCGGCTCGAACAGCAGGTGGCCGCCGTAGCGCTTGCACTCCACGCCATCCTCGGCGAGCGCGGCTTTGAGCGTGACCTCCAATTCGCGTATGAACGGCTCGTATCCGCGCGTGAAGTAAACGGCCTGCGCACCGCTTTCCTTTGCGATTTTGCGGAGTTGCGTCGAGCTCGCGCCGGAGCGAAGAATGAGGCGGGAGCCGCGTTTGCGCAAATCGTCCGCCAGCGACCGCAAGCTTCCGGCGAGCCACCAGCGTGACGCCGCCCCGAGCGCCCATGGCCCGCCAACGGTTTTATCGTCGATATAGACTGGGATGACCGACCGCCCGCTCGCGACAGCGGCGTCGAGCGCGGGCAGGTCGGTGAGCCGCAGATCACGGCGAAACCACAGAATGACAGGCGACTCGGATGGCATTGCGCTGACCTTTTTGCTTTGCTCGTTATTTACGCGCGAACGACCTCAACTGACCATGGCCGACGCAATTTGACGCCGCCTGCGCCATCCGGCTTTGAAATCGGATCGGTCCGGGTTACCATCTTCATCTGCTCGTTGAAACTCCTGCTCCGAAAGCCCCCTGCATGCCCGAGCTCGAAATTCGCGCTGTCCAGACAGAGCTTGACCCTCCATTTTCCATCCTCGGCGCAGAAACGCAGACGGCTCCTTATGTGTTCAATTCGCCCCATAGCGGGATGGTTTATCCGCAGTCATTTATCGAGCGCTCGCGCCTCACCTACCAAACGCTGCGCAAATCCGAAGACGCTTATGTGAACGAGTTGTTCGGCGACGTGCCATCGCTCGGCGCGCCCCTGATGCAGGCGCATTTTCCCCGCGCCTATCTCGACGTCAACCGCGAGCCGTATGAACTCGACCCGGTGCTTATACATGGCAAGATGCCCGACTTTGCAAACACGCATTCCGTGCGCGTGATCGGCGGGCTTGGCACGATTGCGCGCATCGTCAATGACAGCGAGGAGATTTACCGGGAGCCGATTTCGCTGGATGCGGCGCTCACCCGCATTCGGCTGCTTTACCAGCCCTATCACGCCGCGCTGGCGGCGATTGTCGAGCGGACACAGAGAACGCACGGATTCTGTTGCCTGATCGATTGCCACTCTATGCCGTCGCAGCCGCACGGCGCTGGATACGAGCCAAAAGTCGATTTCGTCCTTGGCGACCGCCACGGGTCGTCCTGCGCGCCGACGCTCGTTCGTTTTGTCGAAGCGACATTGAAAGCGTGGGGTTTTACGGTTGCGCTCAACAAGCCTTATGCGGGCGGCTTCATCACCGAGCGATATGGCCGCCCCAAACTTGGCGCTCATGCGTTGCAGATCGAGATCAATCGTGCGCTATACATGGATGAGCAAAATCTGAACAAGCGCGGCAGTTTCGAGGTGATCCGCGCCAAGCTCGGCGTTCTCGCGCAGAGGCTTATTCAAAATGCGGGCGATATTCTGCTCGAAACGCGGCGGGCTGCCGAATAGCGGCTTTACACCGATCCAGCAATGCGCTTTGGTCGTTTCAAAAAAGAGGCCGTCCGAAATGATCGAACGGCCCAAGTCTAGGGAGGAAACGCCCAAGGAGGGCAGCGATAACTTCCAGGAAGCTATCGCACTGCAATAATATGCCAGTGCACCGCACAAAACGCAAGGCCAAGGTTTGGTTCATTCTGTCGCATGATTCCGTGATGCATTTTCGCAACTTTAACCGTAATGGCAAAAAAATCGCTGAAAAAGACAGCAAGCGGCTAAAAGTTTAATCACTCAAAGTTAAACATTAGTAATTTAAATACATAAACATCTTGTCAATTATCGCCCAAACACAACCGGAAGCTTTTCTGCACAGCCTTGCTGATGCATCGGGCGACTTTATCCTGCCGTATTTTCGCAACTCCGGCGGTGTTGCTGACAAAACTCAAGGCGCCGGGTTTGACCCCGTGACGGAGGCCGATCGCGGCGCGGAACGGCTCATCCGCGATATGATCGCCGCGAAGTTTCCGGAAGATGGCGTCATCGGCGAGGAATTTGCCGATACGCAAACCGCAGCCGGGCGCTGCTGGATCATCGACCCCATCGACGGTACGCGCGCATTCATCATGGGCCTTCCCGTCTGGGGCACTTTGATCGGATTGACGGAAAACGGCGCGCCGGTCGCGGGGATGATGAACCAGCCATTCACGCAGGAGAGGTTCTGGGGAAGCGGCGGCGTCGCGCACTATCGTACGCCAACCGGCTCCGGAGTTCTCAAAACGCGCTCATGTGAAAATTTGTCCTCCGCGATGCTCGCGTCCACGACGCCGGATATGTTCGCCGCGGGCCTCGAAAGCGATTGTTTCGAACGCATCTCCCGCGCCACCCGGATGCGCCGTTTCGGCGGCGATTGCTACGCCTACTGCCTGCTCGCTATGGGGCTCGTCGACGTTGTCATGGAGGCGAACCTCAAGCCGTTCGACATCATACCACTCATACCGATCATCGAAGGCGCAGGCGGCGTTGTGACCGGCTGGGATGGGGGTTCGGCGGCGAATAGCAGCCGCATCATTGCGTGCGGCGATGCGCGCGTTCACGCTGAAATTCTGAACCTAATCGCTGGCTAACTCGGCACGCCTCTACAGGCCGATGCTCCGCTCGCTCATCTCGCGGTTCGCGCCCGGTATATACGCGTCGAACGCTGCCCAAAACTGGTCGCGCAGGTCATCGCGCTCCTGCAATATCTCGTGGCGGGCGCCCGCGATAACAACGCGCGTGCAGCTTTTCAGACGGCTGGCGAATATCTCGATGGCGGGCGTTGACACGACGTCGTCATTGCCCGCGGCCAGGATGAACGTTGGGACCTTGATGCCGTTGATGAAAGTGAGCGCGTTGATTTCAGCGATGGATTTTTGTGCGGCCGCCACCCATCCGATCGTCGGCGAGCCGAGCGCCAGTGATGGGTCCGTTTCCAGAATATCCCGCGTGCGCTCGAAACGGAGACGGTCTGAGGTTACGATATTCTCCTCGAATGTCTCGCGCCGCCATCCATCGTTCCTGCCGCCCGGCACGTAGAAATCCGACATGCCCATCAGGGTTGCGGCTTCGCTGACGAAGCGCAGGGCGGGAATGCGCGAGGTTTGCGGCGCCAGTTCGATCATCGGCGCGGAGAGAATGATGCGGTCGAACCAGCAGACTTTCGTCTGCGCCGAGCGGAGAATGATGTGCCCGCCCATCGAATGCGCCAGCGCGTAATACGGCGATGGGCAGTCCGGCAGGACGATGTCGATCATGAACTGGCGGAGGTCGTCGTCGAACTGGGCGAAGCTTTCGACATGGCCCTTCATTGGGTTTGGGAGTGGGCGCGACGAGCCGCCCTGCCCGCGCCAGTCAATGGTTGCGACGGCGAAACCGCGCCGACGAAGGTCTGTGATGGTCTCGAAATACTTCTCGATGAACTCGGTCCGACCGCCAAAGAGGCATACGGTGCCAAGCCTTTGCGTCGCGGTCGTATTCCAGAGCGCGTAGCGGATTTTAGCGCCATCCTTTGCCGTGAAAACGCCAACCCGCGCGCCGCTCGGCGTGGCGTTCCGGGCCGTGCTGACCAAATCCATGGCTTTCCCCTCCGCTCGCGACAACCGTGCACTCATCCGCAACGCATCGCTCGAAAAGCCCTAAAGCATGCGGCGGAGGTCTTGAAAGCATATTTTGGCTTATCTACATGAACGCTGCACGCCGAAACGGGTGCAAATTTGAAATTGGCAGGGCCGCTGAGGGCGCCAACTCATGTCGCTTCAATGGAGGATATGGAATGAGACGTTTTGATTTGACCCCCCTGTATAAATCCAGCGTTGGTTTCGACCATCTTGCGTCGATCCTGGATCAACTCGCCTCGGTCGATGGCGAGCAGGGTTTCCCGCCGTACAACATCGAACTTATCGCCGAGAACCAGTACCGCATTACGATGGCGGTGGCCGGGTTCAGCGACACCGACATCAAGATCGAGACCAAGGAAGGCACATTGACTTTACGCGGCGAAAAGAAAGCCGACGAAAAGAAGAAGGAATATCTTCACAATGGCATCGCCGCCCGGAATTTCGAGCGCCGTTTCCGGCTTGCCGACCATGTCGAGGTGACGAGCGCCACGCTTGAGAACGGCTTGCTGCATGTGGACCTGAAGCGCGAAATCCCTGAAGCGATGAAGCCGAAAAGCATCGCCATCACGAAGGGCGGACGCGCCAGCCAGATGATCGACGCAACCGCTGCCTAACAATCAGTAGCCTGACGGAAGGCGGCGCTCCCCCAGCGCCGCCTTTTTGCTGCGCATCATCTCTCGAACCATGCGACTAACTCGACGTGAGGCGAGTAAAGGAACTGGTCGACAGGCGCGATCTTTGAAATCCTGAAACCTGCGTCGACCAGCGCCCGCGCATCCCGCGCGAAAGTCGCCGGGTTGCATGAAACCGCAACCACGCGTTTCAGCTTTGACCGACCAATCTCCAGCGACTGCGCAAGCGCGCCATTGCGTGGCGGGTCGAACACCACAGCCTCGAAGCGGTTCAATTCCATCGCGGAAAGCGGCTCCCGATCCAGATCGCGCCGAAGCGTCGTGATCGGTTTTAGGCCGCTGGCGTTTCTGGCACCCGCCGTGAGGGCGGCAAGCAATCCGTCATCGTTTTCAACAGCTGTCACCCGCGCGCGCCGTGCAAGCGGAAGGGTGAATGTGCCGAGGCCGGAGAAAAGGTCAGCGATTGCCTTCGCCTTGCCAACGCCCCCAACCGCAAGCCGCGCAAGCTCGTGTTCAGCGCCTGCGACGGCCTGCAGGAATGCGCCCGGCGGTGGCGTTATGGGAACGCCGCCCATGATGACCTGAGGCGCGGCGCGGCGGTAAACTTCATCGCGATTCACCGTCAGCCGGATCAACACACTTGTCCGGGCGGCGACGCGAGCCGCCTTTGCGAGGTCCCCCGCGCCGGGCTTTTTGTCGATTTCCACGAGCACATCGAGGCCGTTATCGCAGGCGAGAATGGTTAGGCGCGCGTCATGACCCGGATGGACAAGCGGGGCAAGCACTCGCCGAATTTCGGGTAGCGCGCCCACAATCGCCTGATCAAGCACGACGCAGACCTGCATGTCGACGACATTATGAGAATGCCGTTTGTGAAATCCGAGCAGGATCGCATCGCCTTCTCGCCGAGCGGTCATGACGGCGCGGCGGCGGCTATAGAGCGGCGCGCGCCAGATCGCATCAACCGGCGGCGTCAGCCCGCGCGCCG
>JBGSLP010000528.1:0-2179 GCA_041740655.1 Alphaproteobacteria bacterium | reverse complement strand
GGCGGCGGAAGGCGCAGACGCTATCATTAACCTCGTCGCTATCCTGCAGCAGGGCGGCAAGCAGACGTTTCAGGCCATCCATACGGGCGGGGCGGCGGCAGTGGCGCGAGCGGCGAAGGATGTGGGCGCGCGCAGCCTCGTTCACGTATCCTCGATCGGCGCGGACAAGATGTCACGCTCCGGCTATGCGCGCACGAAAGGCGAAGGCGAGGCGGCGGTTCTCGGCGCATTTCCGAAAGCCGTGATTTTGCGCCCGAGCATTATTTTCGGCGCGGAGGACGAGTTCTTCAACCGGTTCGCCGCGATGGGTCTGGTTTCGCCGGTACTGCCGCTAATTGGCGGTGGGCGCTCGAAATTTCAGCCGGTGTATGTGGGCGATGTCGCGAAGGCCGCCATTGCCGCGCTGGATGGGCGGGCAAAGCAGGGCGCCGTCTATGAGCTTGGCGGCCCGCAGGTCTATACGTTCCGCGAACTGCTCGACCTCATCGCCGAATATACCACGCGACGTCGGCCATATTTCCCCATCCCGTTCTGGCTAGCCAAGATTCAGGGAGCGATTTTGCAGAATTTGCCCGGCGCGCCGATCACGCTGGATCAAGTGCGCATGCTTCAGATGGATAATGTTGTAAGCGCTGAAGCGATACGCGATGCGCGTACGCTTGAAGGGCTTGGCATCACGCCGCGTGCGGTTGAAGGTATTGTGCCGGGCTATCTCGTGCGCTTCAAACCGAAAGGCGAGTTCTCCGCACGGAGCTGAATATAATGCAGTCAAAAAAATCTCCCCAGGCCTCGGCGGCAAAGGGAGATGATTTCGCTAACTTAATAGCTTGCGCTGCTATGTGCGTTGCAGATTAT
Organism: Alphaproteobacteria bacterium; assembly: GCA_041740655.1. Taxonomy (GTDB): domain Bacteria; phylum Pseudomonadota; class Alphaproteobacteria; order Rhizobiales; family Rhodomicrobiaceae; genus JAWXCE01. The sequence goes on along the minus strand of JBGSLP010000528.1, from coordinate 1,324 downwards.
GGGCAGTACCACAGTGGCCCAATGATAATGCAGCCACGAGCGCGGTATCCGCGTGGACGGTACGAATATCTGCGCCAGCCGCGCGGAGCACGACGAAAGCGCTTACGATTGTAACCGCGTCCACGGCTGAAGTTACGTCCGCGAGCCCTACCACGGTTAAAATTACCACGGCGACGGGCTTTGCCCCGGGCTTTGTTACGGCCGACTTCGAGAACGTTAGAAGTCGTCGCTGTCTCCAGTGTCGTCGTTACTGGCGTAACAGCGTTTCCTTTTGAAGGCGCGAATGCCGCTAGCGACATTACCGCCAACGCGGCGATTATTTTCATCATGTGCGACTCCTTTTATTTACACATATAGGCAACTCGACAGCGGCATGGGTGTTCCGAAATGCGCGCGTCATCGCGCTTATGTGACCGTATTGTGGGCAAAACAGATGCGTTCGAGCTTTAGGCAGGTCTCGGATCGCCTTTAATCCGCCATCACAGGGTGGCGATTGGTTGTAAATGCACAAACTCATTCATCATCCCTTGTGCGCGTTTTCGCGTTCAATCCGGCTGGCGCTTTCCGAATGCGGCCTTATCGTGGAGTTGCACGAGGAGCGTCCATGGGCGCCGCGACGCGAATTCATGGCACTCAATCCGGCGGGCGCAACGCCCGTGCTGCTGGCGGAAAGCGGCTCGGTCGTGTGCGGCGCATATGCTGTCGCCGAATATCTCGCCGAGACTGACGCGGCGCCCGGCATGGCTGCCCCCCGCACCGTCCTATTCCCCGGCACAAGCGACGAACGCGCCGAGGTGCGGCGTCTGGTGGACTGGTTTCACCGCAAATTCTATGACGAGGTGACGCAATATCTGGTGGATGAAAAGGTGTTCGGCGCCCTTTCGCGGCAAGGCAGCGCTGCCGACCCGGCCTTTTTCCGCGCCGGGCGCGATAATCTGGCGTATCACCTATCCTATATCAGCTTTCTGGCCGAGCAACGCCGCTGGCTCGCCGGATCGAACCTGAGCTACGCGGATTTTGCGGCGGCGGGGCATCTCTCCGCCCTCGATTATCTGGGCGAGGCGCCGTGGGAGGAGTTTCCGCAGGCGAAGGAATGGTACGCCCGCATCAAATCGCGGCCATCCTTTCGCTCGCTGCTCGCCGACCGCGTGCCGGGCCTCGCGCCGCAGCCCGTCTACGCAAACCTCGATTTCTAACCGAGACATACATCATCCGCGATTTGCCGGATCGCGATTGCAGGTATAGTCGCCATCATGGCCGACCTCGATCTGAAAAACATGATCCGCGAACGCGCGCTGGGCGAAGGCTTCGACGTCATGGGTTT
>JBGSLP010000527.1:0-1645 GCA_041740655.1 Alphaproteobacteria bacterium | reverse complement strand
GTCGGCTGCCGTCGCCGCAGCCGAGGCGGAACTTGGTCCCGACGCCACACTCGACGCGCTGGTGCGGCTGGCGTTGCGCAAGGCGGGGAAGTGAGCGGGCGGTTTACTTTTCTGCGCAAATCTGTAGGAAAAATGCCATGGCTCAGGTAAATGTCTCGCTCCCACCCCTCCTCAAGCAATGGATCGATGCGCGCGTCGCCGAAGGGCGCTATTCCTCCGCCAGCGACTATGTGCGCGACCTCGTCCGGCGCGATCAGGAGGCGGAAGCGGACGATGTCGCGTGGGTCAAGGCACGGCTCGCAGAAGGCTTGGCGTCGGGAGTGATCGAAAAGGACGCGAAGGCAGTCCTGCGCGAGATCCTTGCAGAGCATCCGGCACGGCGTGATTGAGGTTCAACTCAGCGCCGCGGCGCGTGCCGATCTGGTCGAAATACGTCAGTACAGCATGGCTCAGTTTGACGCCCATACGGCGGATACATATTTTCTAGGGTTCGATGCGGCGTTCGATCTATTGTCCCAGCATCCTCATGCAGGGGTGGCCACGCCGCAATTTGGCAAGCCCTATCGCTGCCTCGTACATCGGAAGCATCGGATTTTCTATACGGTCGGGGACAACAAGGTTCTGATCATCCGCATCCTGCACCATGCGCGCGATGCGAATAGGCCGCTGGGGGAGGCGGCGAAGTGATAGGGGGTTCGGACGAGTATCCTGATTCTATCAGACAAATTGCTCAACTAAACCTGTATAATGTTTTCGAGAGTCGAACGCGGCTATTGGACGAAAACAGTGCTACGTTCCGCTGGATCTTGGCGTCTCTCCTCACCATTAACGGAGGAGCGCTCATCGCCCTACTTTCGAGTTATCATATTGATATCGCAGGGAAAATAATTTCAGGTCGCTATTTTTGCGCCGGGATATTTTTTGCATTCTTCCTTGCGTATATAACATCGCTGTCTAGCGTGGCCGCTCTAAACCCTCTGATGAGTTTGGCGGACTTTTGGATCAGCGCTCTCAAGACTGGAGAACTGGACGAAGACGACGCGCAGCAGCTTAAAGAGTTACAAACCTCCATGAAGTCAGCGGTACGACCTTACTCCATTGCTTCGCATGTTTCGGGGTGGCTTTCAGTGCTAGGTTGTTTGCTCGGAGCGTTCATGGCTGGCCCTTATCTTAAATGACCCCCACCCCCCTCCTCTCCCCCCAGCGCACGCCCGAGGACGTCGACGCAGCGCTGCGCCCCAAAACGCTCGACGAATTCGTGGGCCAGCAGGCGGCGCGGGAGAATCTGCGTATCTTCATCGCGGCTTCGCGCGCACGCGGCGATGCGCTTGACCATGTGCTGTTCTTCGGCCCGCCCGGCCTTGGCAAGACCACGCTGGCGCAGATCGTCGCCCGGGAAATGGGCGTCGGCTTTCGGGCAACCTCCGGGCCGGTGATCGCGAAGGCGGGCGATCTCGCCGCGCTGCTAACCAACCTCGACGAAGGCGACGTGTTGTTCGTGGACGAGATTCACCGGCTCGCCCCGGCGGTGGAGGAAATCCTGCAACTCTTTGGAATCACGACTCTTGATGAGAAGGAGTGGCACCGACTCCTGATGAGTGTGCAGGGCGATGGCGCCAAGGCGACGCTGGCCATTAAGGGGGCC
>JBGSLP010000526.1:0-1778 GCA_041740655.1 Alphaproteobacteria bacterium | reverse complement strand
GCGGCGACGCCCTCCATAAGCTTGGCGTGGCTGGACGCCTCCGCCAGCTTGCGGCCCAGCGCCTCGCGCGCATTTGTCAGCGCGTGCTCGACAATGGCGCGCTTCTCCCCGCGCAATGGCACGGCGACATCCACCTTTCGCTCCGCCTTGATGCAGAGCGCCTCGGCGAGCAGGGCGCGCTCGGGGAAATCGTGACTGAGAAGCACGCAGCGAGGAACCGGGCGGTCGTCGTAAAATTGCGCAATAAACGGCTCCAGAACCTCCTCCACCGCGAGAGAGCGATCCGCTTTGGGGTAGTAGGCGTGGTTGCCCCAGTTCTGGCCGTTGCGAAAGAAAAACACCTGAATGCAGGTCTGCCCGCCGTCCTGCCATGCCGCGAACAGATCGGCTTCGTCAATGCCGTGCGGATTGATGCCCTGCGTCGCCTGCACATGCGCCAGCGCCCACAGCCGGTTGCGATAGACCGCCGCGCGCTCGAACTCCAGCGCATCGCTCGCCTCCGCCATCAGCGCATTCAGCTTCTTCTGCACCGCATCAGTTTTGCCCTGAAGGAAGCGAACGGCTTCATCGACCAGCTTGTTATACTCGCCGATCTCGATTTCCCCGGTGCATGGCGCCGAGCAGCGTTTGATCTGATGCAACAGGCACGGCCTCGTGCGGCTTTCGTAATAATGGTCGGAGCACGAGCGCAGCAGGAACGCGCGCTGCATCATGTTCAGCGTGCGATTGACGGCGCCGGCGCTCGCGAACGGCCCGAAATAATCGCCCTTGAGATTGCGGGCGCCCCGATGTTTGGTGAGCTGCGGCGCGGCGTGCTCGCGCGCGATGAGGATGTACGGGAAGGATTTGTCATCCCGCATCAGCACGTTATACATCGGCTTGTAGCGCTTGATGAAATTCGCCTCAAGCAGCAGCGCCTCGGATTCGGTCGCCGTCGAGACGAACTCCATGGCGATGGTCGTCGCGATCATCCGCGCGATGCGATTCGAGTGGCCCGTGGCGCGCGCGTAATTCGATACGCGGGCCTTGAGGTTGCGGGCCTTGCCGACATAGATGACGTCTCCGCGCGCGTCGAGCATGCGATAAACGCCGGCGCCAGTGCCGAGGTTTTTTAAGTAACGCGCGATGACTTGCGGCCCGGCCTGCGCTACCTCAGCGCGCGCCGTATCCTGCTGGTCATGATTTGTGATTTGGTCGTCGGGAAGCATTGCTCAGTTATGGGCGAAACGCCGCCCTTTTCCAAGAGCCGCGCTAAGGTCTGTGAATTGCGTAAACGATCAATATTTCTGCTGCGTCTTGTCCTTGTGCTGATTAGCCCGCATGATTTTCCGGGTTTTCTCCCAGGCGGCCCCATCCAGCGCTTCGGCGTCTGCCAGATTGCGCTGGCTTGCTGATGAGATCGCCGCAGCGGCGCCGGGGGCCGCCTGCAATTTGCTAGCTTCCTTGGAGAGATAATCCGCGTTGCTCTTCAACTCGCGCTTTGCCTCTTCGACGCGGCCGCTATCGCGCAAGGCGACCGCCCGCTCATTGCGCTCGTTGGCGATCTGCGTCACAACGGCGGCCATGGCTTCCGCGTTCACGCTTTTCTCAACTTCGTCCTTGGATGCGCTGAAGCTGACGTCGGCTTTCGACTCAATGCTTTTGCGCTCCTTGCTGCGGCTGTCGGTGTAGGCGACTTTCACATCTGCGAGCGTGGCGGCGTCGCGCGCCGCGCCTTTCCCATACTCGACTTCCAGAACGACATATTTTTCCTGTGAGCCGTAGACCTGGTTCATTTT
>JBGSLP010000525.1:0-2561 GCA_041740655.1 Alphaproteobacteria bacterium | reverse complement strand
TGGGGGAGGATGCGATCCGCCACGGCCTCGTAATAATCCGCCATGCCGCCTTTGGTCAGGCCGGTTTCAGGGAACATCACGCGTTCAGCATTCGTCAGTCGGGGAGAAACGGTTTTTACGGGCATTTTTTTCTCCGCTTTTCCCGTCGCAATCTTTGCTGCGACGGGCGTGCGATCCTCTCTCCACCCGAGGAAGCGGCCTTGCCGTATATGCGCATCACCCGTCCATCCGGCCAATTCGATTTCGGCGCGCAATCGCGGCTCGACCCATATAATGCCGCGCGGGGCGGCGCTCGCGTTCTGCATAGGCGGCGGCGTTTTCGCCCGGATGGCGTCAAGCTGCGCCTTGATCTCCGACAGCCGCTTATCGGTAAAACCGCCTCCGACGCGGCCCGCATAACGCAACTCTCCATCCGTCTCAACGGCGGCGACGAGCGATGCGAACGCCCGTTTGTCTGAAGGCGAATATCCGACGATGATCACGTCCTCGCGCTTTTCGCCCTTGACCTTGAGCCAAGCGTCGCTGCGGCCTGATTTATACGGCGACGACGCCTTTTTGCAGATTATGCCTTCCGCGCCGCCCTCGACCGCGCTGGCGAACAACTGCACGCCGTTTCTCTCATGCCACGCCGCGATGCGGATGGTCTGTCCGTCGGCGCGTTGCAGCGCGGCGTCGAGTTGCCGCCTGCGCTCCGACAACGGCTTGTCGCGCATATCCGCGCCCTTGTTGCTCAGCATGTCGAACGCGACGAATGCGATGTGTCCACGGCCCTCCAACGCCGCCACGAGCGCGGGGAAATCCGTCAGGCCCTTGCGGTCGAACACTACCGCTTCGCCGTCGATCAGCGCGCCGTCGAGATCGAGCAGTCGCAAGCCTTGCGCGATGGAGGGAAAACGCGCCGTCCAGTCATGCCCTTCGCGGGTGTAAAGCCGCACCTCGGAGCCTGAGCACGCCGCCTGTAGCCGGTATCCGTCGTATTTCATCTCGTACAGCCAGCCGTCGGAGGAGGGCGGCGCATCGCGGGTTTTGCACAGGCATGGAGGCACAAACGCGGGGAGGGGATGATTGCGCGCGGCGGCAGCCGGCTTTTTTCGCGCGCGGGAAACGCGTTTGCCAGCTTCTATCTCCGCTCGGTTGCGGCCAGTGGATACGCTGGTCTCGTATTGCTCGACGAAAGCCGTCTCCCTGTCGGCGACTTCATCCTTCTCCTTGATCAGCAGCCAGTTTTCCCGCTTTCCCTCCGGCTTTATCCGCACCAGAGCCCACGCCCCGCGCATGCGTTCGCCGAACAGCCGGAATTTTACCGATCCGTCGGCAATCGCCTGCGCGGGATCGGCTGAAATCGGCTCCCACACGCCGCGATCCCAGAGCATGACGGTGCCGCCGCCATATTCGCCTTGCGGAATGAGCCCCTCAAACTCCGCGTATGAGAGCGGATGATCCTCGGTGCGCACCGCCAGCCGCTTGTCGGCTGGGTTGAGGCTAGGCCCGCGCGTGACCGCCCAACTGACGAGCACGCCATCGAGTTCGAGCCGGAAATCATAATGATCGCGCCGCGCCCAATGATGCTGGACGACAAAAATATTGCCCCCCGCAGCCCCGCCGCTTGAAGGCTCGGGCGAACGTGTGAAATCGCGCTTTTGCGTATAGGTGGCGAGTGAATCGTTCGGGCGGCGCGGCATTAGCTGGCTTTTTTACGTGCGGGCTTCGCGGGTTTGGCGGACTTAGCGGGCGTCGACTTGGAGCTTTTCGCGGCGCTCTTTTCAGCTTTCGGCTGGTCCGTTGCCACCGAGCGCCGCAACGCCTCCATGAAATCGATGACCGCGCCAGCGGGCGCACCTTCGCCTTCGTCCACAGCGACCGCTTTGCCGCCTTTCAGCTTCGAATTCACAAGCTCGCGCAACGCTTCGGCATAGTGGTTTTTGTAGATCGAGGCATCGAACGGGGCGGATTTGCGCGCGATCAGATCCTTGGCCATATCCACCAGGTCCGAGCGCAGCTTGCCTGCGCCGATGCCCTCGAAGACATCATCCGACTCCTTGATTTCCTCCTCATAACGCAGCGTTTCCAGGAGCATGCCGGCTCCGCATGGTTTGAGCGCAATAAGGTTTTCCTTGCCGCGCAGCGTAAGCTGGCCGATGCCAACCTTGCGTTCCTCGCGCAAGGCGTCGCGGATGACGCGATACCCTTCCTCGGCCACGTCGCCGTCGGGGAGCAGGTAATAGGGTTTGTCGAAGTAGAGAGGGTCGATTTCGCAGGTATCGACAAACTGCGTGAGTTCGATGGTGTGCCGAGTTTTCAGCTTCAATTCGTCGAGTTCGTCGCCCTCGAACAGCACATAGTGGCCGGGTTCGACCTCGTAGCCGCTGACGATCTCGTCCTGCTGCACTTCGCCAACGCCCGGCGCAACTTTCTGGTAGCGGATGCGCTTTTTGCTCTCCCGATGCACCTGATGGAAGCTGATGGCGCGATCGGCGCGGGTGGCCGTCACCATGCGCACGGGAATGATAACAAGGGACAGTCGCAAATGCCCCTTCCAGAAGGTTCTGATACGCTCAACC
>JBGSLP010000524.1:0-9175 GCA_041740655.1 Alphaproteobacteria bacterium | reverse complement strand
AGCGACACGTTGCCGGAGACGACGGGGAAATCGAGCGCGCGGCAGGCGTCGGCCATGCCGCGAATGCATTCGGCGAACTCGCCCATGATCTCAGGGCGCTCGGGGTTGCCGAAATTGAGGCAGTTGGTGATGGCGATCGGGTCGGCGCCGACAGCGGTGAGGTTGCGCCAGACTTCGGCAACCGCCTGCTTTCCGCCTTCATACGGGTCGGCGTAGCAATAGCGGGGGGTCACGTCGCAGGTAAGCGCGAGCGCTTTGTTCGAGCCGTCGACCCGCACAACCGCTGCGTCGCCGCCGGGCCGCACCACCGTGTCGCCCATGACCATGTGGTCGTACTGCTCCCAAATCCAACGTTTGGAGGCGAGGTTCGGCGAAGCCATGAGCGCTTTGAGCGCACCACCAAGGCTTTCCGGGGCGGGTACATCCTCGGGTTTGATATGCACGGCGGGGGCTTTTGGCGTCCAGGGGCGGTTATATTGCGGCGCTTCATCCGCCAGCGCGCTGGTTGGAATATCCGCCTCGACGCGCCCATTGTGCTTGATGACAATGCGGCCCGTGTCGGTCGTTATGCCGACGACGGCAAAATCCAGTTCCCATTTGCGGAAAATCGCCTCGGCCTTGTCCTCCGAGCCCGGGCGGAGCACCATCAGCATGCGCTCCTGGCTCTCCGACAGCATGATTTCGTAGGCCGTCATGCCGGTCTCGCGCTGCGGCACCCGCTCCAGCCACATCTCGACGCCGGAGCCGCCTTTCGACGCCATCTCGACCGACGACGAGGTGAGGCCCGCCGCGCCCATATCCTGAATGGCGAGGATCGCGTCGCCCGCCATCAACTCAAGGCACGCTTCGATGAGCAGCTTCTCAGTGAACGGGTCGCCAACCTGAACGGTCGGGCGCTTTTCCTCCGATTTCTCGTCGAACTCGGCGGAGGCCATGGTCGCGCCGTGGATGCCGTCGCGCCCGGTTTTCGAGCCGACATAAACCACCGGGTTCCCGGCGCCGCTGGCTGCGGAGTAGAAAATCTTGTCGGTGCGGGCAAGGCCGACGCACATGGCGTTGACGAGGATATTGCCGTTGTAGCGCGCGTCGAAATTGGTCTCGCCACCGACCGTTGGCACGCCGACGCAGTTGCCGTAATCGCCGATGCCCGCCACGACGCCCGCCACGAGATGGCGCGTTTTCGGGTGATCCGGCGAACCGAAGCGCAGGGCGTTCAAGTTGGCGATCGGGCGGGCGCCCATGGTGAACACATCGCGCATGATGCCGCCGACGCCCGTCGCCGCGCCCTGATACGGCTCGATGAAACTGGGGTGGTTGTGGCTCTCCATCTTGAAGATGACGGCCTGCCCGTCGCCGATATCGACGACCCCCGCATTCTCGCCCGGCCCGCAAATGACGCGCTTGCCGGTGGTGGGAAGCGTTTTCAGCCAGACTTTCGAGGATTTGTAAGAGCAGTGCTCCGACCACATGACGGAAAAGATGCCAAGTTCGGTCATGTTCGGCTCGCGCCCGAGCAATTCGACCAGCCGCTCATACTCGCCCGCCTTGAAGCCGTGGCTGGCGATGACTTCGGGGGTAATGGTGGGCAATGTCATGTGAAGCTCCGTCATTGCGAGGCCTTCGGGTCGAAGCAATCCATGGCGTATTTTAATGGTCGTGGATTGCTTCGCGTCGCTCGCAATGACGGCATCGATTGGTTACGCCTTTTCGTCAGTTTCCTGATCCAACTCATATTCAGCGACGCCGTGTTTCAGAATGTCAGGCACGTCCTCCAGAAACTCCTCCTCGTCGTAATATTCGACGTATTTCGGGAAATATCCGGCGTCTTCATCGTCGTCGTCCGCCTCAGCATCCTCGACCGCGAGTGGCGACTGAAATGTGATGCTCGAATCCTCGTTGATGAACACCGACGCCAAATGCTCTTTCGTCGTGGCGTGTTTGATCGAGACGAACGGCTCGCTGTTCTCGGCGTCGACCGAAAACATCAGGCGGCGGCTGCCGATGGTTTCCTTCAGTTTTTCGCTGAGTTTGGCCGTTGCGTCCTTGCGCTGAGACGGATCGAGTTTGCCCGTTTGCAGTTCTTTCTTGAGTTCGTCGACTTCATCATCAAAGCTCATGGCCGTATCCTCTTCGGTAGATTACCCGTTGAATGCTGCAAATAGTGATCGAAAAAGCTTCTCGCCATCGGTCCCGCCGAGCGCCGGGTCAGCCATGCGCTCCGGATGCGGCATGAGGCCCAACACGCGCAGGTTCTCGCTGTAAACCCCGGCAATATTACGCCGGGAGCCGTTGGGATTATCCCCGGAGTAACGAAACGCCACGCGACCATCGCCCTCGATGCGGTCGAGCGTGTCTTCGTCGGCGAAATAGCAGCCATCCTTGTGCGCGATCGGGATCGTCAGGCTTTCATTCGGGGCGTAGGCGCGCGTGAAAGGGGTGTCATTGCGCTCGACCGAAAGAGAGACATCACGGCAGACGTATTTCAGCGATGCGTTACGCATCAGCGCACCCGGTAGAAGACCGGCTTCCGTCAACACCTGAAAGCCGTTGCAGACTCCAAGCACGGCAACGCCAGCTTTGGCCCGCTCGGCGACGGCGCGCACCACGGGCGAGTGCGCGGCCATCGCGCCGGAGCGCAGGTAATCCCCGTAGGAAAAGCCGCCGGGCAGGACGATCAGGTCGCTGTCGGGCAGATCGGTGTCGGCATGCCAGACCATTGTCGTCGGTCGCCCGGTCACAGCCGCCAGCGTGCGCGCAATGTCGCGATCGCAGTTCGAGCCGGGAAATACGACGACGCTCGCCCTCATGCGCCCTCCATCTCAAAATGGAAGTTTTCCATCACCGGATTGGACAGGAGTTCGCGGCACATGCGCTCCACCTCGGCGCGCGCCTTGGCGGGATCGGTTTCCGCAAGCGTGACTTCGATATATTTGCCCTGCCGCACGTCCTCCACGCCCGCAAATCCGAGCGAGTCGAGGGCGTTGGCGATCGCCTTGCCCTGCGGATCGAGAACGCCGTTTTTGAGCGTCACTTTGATGCGCGCTTTCACAACATTTGCCTCCGGCTTCTCACACGCCTGTGATTAGCCTATTTTGATTGAACTAGCACCGGACCTTTGGGCGCAGGCGGAGCGTTCTCCACAAGTATGCCCAGCCGACGCGCGACTTCCTGATAGGCTTCGAGCAAGCCGCCTAGGTCTCTGCGGAAGCGATCCTTGTCGAGTTTGTCCTTGGTCTCGATATCCCAGAGCCGACAGCAATCCGGACTGATCTCGTCGGCGAGCACGATACGGACGGTGTCGTTTTCGTAGATGCGGCCGAACTCGAGTTTGAAGTCAACGAGCCGAATGCCAATGCCCAAAAACAGCCCTGACATGAAATCATTGATGCGCAGCGACAGCGCCATGACCTCGTCCAGTTCCTGCGGCGTCGCCCAGCCGAACGCGGTGATGTGCTCCTCGGTCACCATCGGATCGTTGAGCTTGTCGGCCTTGTAATAGAATTCGATGATCGAGCGTGGCAAAGCAGTGCCTTCTTCGATGCCGAGACGCTTCGCAAGCGACCCTGCCGCCACATTGCGCACGACCACTTCGAGCGGAATGATCTCGACCTCGCGGATCAGTTGCTCGCGCATGTTCAGGCGCTTGAGGAAATGGGTCGGCACCCCGATCTCGTTCAGTTGGGTGAACAGATATTCGGAGATGCGGTTGTTGAGCACGCCCTTGCCTTCGAACTGCTCGTTTTTCGCGCCGTTAAGCGCGGTCGCGTCATCCTTGAAGTGCTGGATCAGCGTGCCAGGCTCTGGACCCTCATAGAGGATTTTCGCCTTACCCTCGTATACACGGCGGCGGCGGTTCATCAATTGTTCCTCAAATGGTGACTAAGAACGAAGCTGCGCATTACGCGCGCTTTCCGCCTGCTTGACTCATTCCCGGAATCCGGCTTGCAATCAAGAGTAAAATTTTTGATGCGGAGACGTAACGCTATTTGCTGTTGATCACGCTGTATTTTGCTCCCCTCGCGTCTATCTTTAGTCGGGTATGACCAAACCTCAAAATTAGACCAGTTGGCGCCAATATCAAGGGCTGGCTGGCCTCACGCTCTTTGCCCGCCCATTAACTTGCAATCGAGGAGACTTTCATGACGACCTTTAATAATCGCGAAAAGGCCTTTGAATCTAAATTCGCGCAGGATGAAACGCTCCGCTTCCGCGCAACCGCCCGCCGCAATAAACTGCTCGGTCAGTGGGCGGCTGAGAAGCTCGGGCTATCTGGCGCCGCCGCCGACGATTATGCAAAGACCGTCGTCAAGGCCGATTTCGAGAAGCCGGGCGACGAGGACGTGATCGCCAAGGTCGTAGCCGATCTCTCCGGCAAGGCAAGCGAGGCGGAAATTCGCTCCAAGCTTGAAATGCTCATGGCGGAGGCGGTCGCGCAGGTTGAGGCCAGTTCGTAGCCGCCCTCGGAGAACTGCGCATTCTCACAGGAGTTTGCGCGGCATTTTCCGGAACCCAACTCCGACCATTTCATTTTTCATTAGGCGATGGTTTCCAAGGCGCTGCTTGGGAAACGTCCATACTATTGATAAAAGGAGACAACTCGTGCGCATATTCACCAAAATTCTTGCAGTCGGATTGCTGGCCATCGCCACGATCACATCGCTGCACGCCCACCACGGCTGGAACAACTACGACGCCACGAAAAAAATGACGATCAAGGGCCCGGTGCTGAAATCCACAATAAGCAACCCTCACGCGTCGCTCGTGATGGCGCATGACGGAGCCGACTGGACCATAATTCTGGCCCCCGTTGCTCGCCTGGAGAGCCGCGGCGCCAAAACGGAGCAGCTCGCCGTGGGTAAGGTCGTCTCGGTAACTGGCTACCCGGATAAAAACGGCGCCAAGGAAATGCGCGCCGAGTTTGTGACGCTTGACGGCGCGGATATCCAGTTGCGGTAAGTTGGCAACACCATGCCGATGGCGTTCTTAAGTGCAGCTTTCGACTTCGCCACCGTGATGGGCGCCATCGAGCAATGGCCCCTCACACAGGCGATGAAGTCATCCACCTATCTCTATCCGTTCATCAACGCGGGTCACATCCTCAGCCTGATGGTCTTCTTTGCGGCTGTCGCCGTGATGGACCTGCGATTGCTCGGCGGGCTCAAAACGCTTGCTCCCGGGCCGACAATTCGCGATGCGCGACGTATCGCAATCGCGGCGTTTGTTGTCATTGCGGCCACCGGCGGCCTCATGTTTCTGGCGGAAGCCGCCGAGCTATCATCGAACTGGGTATTCCTGTCGAAACTGGCGCTGATCGGTTTCGCGCTCCTCAATGTGGTAGCGCTCGAATTTGCTTTCGCGCGCTCTATTTCCGCTGCCGGGCCGAACGATGATCTGCCAGCACTCGTGCGCGTGTCGGCGGCGCTATCTCTATTGCTATGGCTGTCGATCGCCATGTTCGGCCGTTTTATCGCTTACTTCTAAATCATCACAAATCAATCAATAAGTGCCTTTACACTTACGGAATGACTTGACGGGCGTGCAGTGATGAAAACAACTGCGGCATGAAACGGCGAAGGAGCGTGCGATGAAACTCTTGTATCGGCTGACTGCAATTGTGATGTTTTCAGCGAGCGGGCTGGTCGCCCACGCCGCGCCTGCGTCCGCTCCGGCAAACTGCCGCAATACCGGAGATTTCGGCGGATGGCTGGAAGGCTTCAAGCGCGAGGCGGTGAACAAGGGCGTATCGCGCGCGACCCTCGCCTCAGTCGCGGCCGATCTCCGCTTCGAGCCGAGCGTCATCAGCAAGGATCGCGGACAGGGCGTTTTCGGACAGCCGTTTCTGGAATTCGCTGGCCGGATGGTCGAGAAATCCGGCCGTGTCGGCCAGGGGGCGGCACGTATCAAGAGATACTCCGACATCTTCAAGCGCATCGAGGCTCGCTACGGCGTACCCGCCTCGGTCATAACCGGCTTCTGGGCGCTGGAGACCGACTTTGGCGCAAACAGCGGCAACAGCCCCATCATTCCCGCCCTGACAACCCTCGCCTATGATTGCCGCCGTGGAGCCATGTTCCGCGAGGAACTGCTGGCCGCCCTGCAGGTGCTCGAACAGCGCAAGCTTCCAAAGGCCGAATTGATAGGCGCATGGGCAGGCGAGATCGGACAGATGCAGTTTCTCCCCGGGCATTACCTCAACCACGGCGTCGATTTCGACGGGGACGGAAAAGTCGACTTGCGCAACAGCGCGCCCGATGTGCTGGCATCTACGGCCAATCTGCTGAAAAGCATGGGTTGGCGCAAGGGCGAGCCGTGGCTTCAGGAAGTGCGCGTCCCGCAGCGCATGCCGTGGGAGGAAGCGGACATCTCTATCCAGCATCCGCGCTCGCAATGGGCGAACTGGGGCGTAAAACGCGCCGATGGACGTGCGCTCTCTGCCGACCAAATGCCCGCCTCCCTCATCCTCCCAATGGGCCGCAACGGGCCGGCGTTTCTCGCCTATAACAATTTCAAGGTTTATCTGGAGTGGAACCAGTCGTTCGTTTACGCGACGACCGCCGCGTATCTGGCGACGCGCCTTGAAGGGGCTCCGCAGGTCAGCCGCGGAAATGGCGTTGTGACGCCGCTGACGCAGGCGCAGGGCAAACAATTGCAGCAAATTCTAGCAGCTCGCGGCTATGATGTCGGCAAGATCGACGGCATCATCGGCCTCAAAACGCGCGCCGCCGTAAGAGCGACGCAACTGAAGTTCGGCATGCCTGCCGACTCTTACCCGACCGCCGAATTGATCGCGCGCCTGCGCTAATTACTGCGTGACGAGATGGTTTCGGCGTGCATCGAGCGTGTCTTTCCACAGCCGCGGCGATAGCGCTTTCATGAAGCCGTACTCGTAAACGGCGTTCATGTAGGCCTTGCTGAAGTCCGCCTTCATATCGCGTGGGAAACCGTCGTCGATATAGGTGAGGTTGAAATCAAAACGATTATTGCGCGTGAATTCGAGCGTTGTCAGGATCGTGAGGCGCGCCTGAGATTTCAGCAACGTCGATAGCGACCTGCCAGCCAGTGGCAATATTCCCGCCTCGGTAACCTCGAATTCCGGCCCCAGGCGCGAGTTCATCACCACGAAAATGCGGGTCGGCGAGCCCTCGCCCCGGCTGAAATTGCCTGTCAGGATGAAGGATTCAGGCACAGTGAAAACCGGCGTTATGACGCCTCCGTCCACATGCAGTTCGGAGAATGTCCGACCGCCAGCCGTCACCTCGATGCGCGTTGGCGCAAAGACCCCCGGAATGCTCGCCGACGCTGTCAGCACATCGCGGAAAAGTTTAAGAGAATACGGCGACCTGCTTGCCGCGATCGCGCCCATGTTCCAGACGACGGCGCGTTGCGCATCCAGATTGACGGTGACTATGAGCAATCGCCGCCCCTTGGCGTGCTCGTCCGCCACAAGCCGCATGAAGCGCTCGTCCACATAGGAGGCGACGAGATTGAACAAGGTTTCGCGCTGGGTATCCTGCTGGCCGAGCAGCGACAGGATGCTGCCGCTGTCGCCGCCGAGGCTTTCCGCGATCCCGCCCGTGAAGGCGGCTTTCAGGGGTTTATCGTATTCCGGCCCGAGAAACGCGAACGGCGCGATCAGCGCGCCTGCGCTTACCCCGCTAACGAGCGTGAATTGCGGGCGGTCGCCTCGCTGCGTCCAGCCGTTGATGACGCCCGCGCCGTAAGCTCCATCGGAAGCCCCGCCCGACATCGCCAGATAGTTGAATGCGCCCTGCCGCCTGACCGCCGCGTTTAGAGCGGCCTTGCCAAGCACCCGTTCGATCTCATCCTTGGACGCGTCAGCCCAGAAGCGCACATCGCGCATACCGGGAATTTCCGCCATGGACTGCTCGGCTTCGGTGAATGATGTGCGGGGCAGGGTCGAACAGGCCGCAAGGGTTGCGACGATGAGCAACGCCGTGCAACGCGCCAGCCATAAACCGGATTCATAATAGCTGTCGCGACGCATTATGCCGTACTTTCAGTTGCCGCTGCTATCCGTAGCAACTAAAAAGGACACAGGTCAAGATTGGCTTGCGCTGGACGCTCGCTTGCGCCCGTCAGCTGAACACGCCCTTGATGGTTTCCCAGATGCTGCGCGTTGAGGCGACATCAGCGGTCTTGGGCGGCGCTTTCGGCGCGGGCGGAGCCGTGATTTCAGCCTCATCCTTGCCGCTGCCGGTGATCGCTTCCCAAGCGTCGACGATCGCCGTGCTGACGCGCGATTGGCTAACCACCTGCGGCGTGATCTCCTTAAACGTTTTCATTTTGGAGAGCGTGAGCGGCCCGGCCATGCCGTCGGCCTTCAGCCCGTTGCTTTCCTGAAATGCTTTGATCGCCTTTTCCGTGGCGGCGCCGAACTTGCCGTCGGCGGTCAGCCCAAGTTCCTGCTGAACCTTTTTCACGGTCTCGCCGGAGGTGCCCTTCTTGATGAGCACGAGTTCGTAAAGCCCCATATGCGCGAATGTGTCCGGCCCGGCGATGCCGTCAACTTTCAGGCCGTTTTTTGTCTGATAGGCTTTCAGCGCCTCGACTGTTTTCGGGCCGAACTTCGCGTCCGCCTCGACGCCGAGTTTCGTCTGCAGACGCCGCACTGGCTCGCCCGCCATGCCCTTTTTCAGTATCGCCATTGGTTTCTCCAATTCTTGTTTATGTGCAACACGACCGTTTTACGTGTGGAATTGATTTACGGCAACCCGATGTCGTGACGTTGCGAGCTTTAATCGAAAACGCGGGCGAAGATAGTGTCCACGTGCTTGGTGTGATGCGCGAGGTCGAACAGGGCGTCGAGATTGGCGGGGGCGAGCGCGGCGCTCACCTCCGAATCGGCTTTAAGGAGCGCGAGGAAATCGCCGCCGCCCTGCCACGCCGCCATGGCGTTGCGCTGCACGAGACGGTAGGCGTCCTCGCGGCTAACGCCGGCCTGCGTCAGCGCCAGCAGCACACGCTGCGAATGCACGATGCCACCCGCTTTATCGAGGTTGGCGCGCATCCGCTCGGGATAAACCACCAGCTTGTCGATGACGCCAGCCATCCGCGCCAGCGCGAAAACGAGCGTGACCGTCGCATCCGGGCAGATCATCCGCTCGACGCTCGAATGCGAGATATCGCGCTCAAGCCACAGCGCCACGTTCTCCAT
>JBGSLP010000523.1:0-3658 GCA_041740655.1 Alphaproteobacteria bacterium | reverse complement strand
CGGAAATCCGCCCATGCCGCCGCCGGGGGGCATACCCGGCATTCCGCCGCCCCCCATACCCATTATCTTCGCCAGCCCGCCTTTACCGCGTGACATTTCCTTCATCATGTCGGCCATCTGGCGATGCATTTTCAGCAGCTTGTTCACGTCCTGCACGGTGGTGCCGCTGCCCGCCGCGATGCGACGTTTGCGCGAGGCCGCCAGCACCTTCGGGCTGCGTCGCTCCAGCTTCGTCATGGAGCCGATGATCGCCGACTGCCGCTTCAGCACCTTGTCGTCGAGGTTCGCGTTATCGAGCTGCTTTCGCATCTTGCCGATGCCGGGGATCATGCCGAGCACGCCGCCCATGCCGCCAAGCTTCTGCATCTGGCCGAGTTGCGCGGCGAGATCGTCGAGGTCGAACTCGCCCTTTTTCATCTTGGCGGCGATCTTGTTCGCCTGCTCCGCGTCGATGGTCTCCGACGCGCGCTCCACGAGGCTCACGATGTCGCCCATGCCGAGGATGCGGCCAGCCACGCGCTCCGGGTGGAAATCCTCCAGCCCGTCGAGCTTTTCGCCGGTGCCGAGTAGTTTGATCGGCTTGCCAGTCACCGCGCGCATGGAGAGGGCCGCGCCGCCGCGACCGTCGCCGTCGATCCGCGTCAGCACGATGCCGGTGATGCCGATGCGCTCATTGAAGGTTTTGGCGAGGTTCACCGCGTCTTGGCCGGTGAGGCTGTCGGCGACCAGCAGCGTCTCATGCGGCGCGGCGATGTCGCGGATTTCCTCCGTTTCGGCCATCAGCGCTTCGTCAATGTGAAGGCGGCCGGCGGTGTCGAGCATCACCACGTCATAACCGCCGAACCGGGCGGCTTCCATCGCGCGCTTGGCGATCTGCGGCGGCGTCTGCCCTTTCACGATGGGGAGCGTATCGACCTTGATCTGCTCGCCGAGC
This sequence comes from Alphaproteobacteria bacterium, assembly GCA_041740655.1. Taxonomy (GTDB): domain Bacteria; phylum Pseudomonadota; class Alphaproteobacteria; order Rhizobiales; family Rhodomicrobiaceae; genus JAWXCE01. Next base: position 2,724 of record JBGSLP010000523.1, on the reverse strand, counting down.
ACCTTCAACTGCTCCTGCGCGGCGGGGCGGCGCGTGTCGAGCGAGGCCATCAACACGCGCTTTTTATCGCGCTCGGTCAGGCGCCTCGCGATTTTCGCGGTCGTCGTGGTTTTGCCGGAGCCCTGCAGGCCGACCATCATAACGGCGACCGGAGGCACGGCGTTGAAATCGAGCGGCTCCGCCTCGCGCCCCAGCGTCGCCACCAGTTCGTCGTGGACGATCTTGACCACCATCTGGCCCGGCGTCACCGAACGCAGCACCTGCGCGCCGACAGACTTTTCGCGCACCCGGTCGGTGAACGATTTCACCACTTCGAGCGCCACATCGGCCTCAAGCAACGCGCGCCGCACCTCGCGCATGGCGGTCGTCACGTCAGCCTCGGAGAGCGAGCCGCGCCCGGTCAGCTTGTCGAAAATGCCCGACAGACGATCACTTAAGGATTCAAACATGGGCTTCTCTTAACTCTTGCCGTCCTAACGCGGTCAAATGCGTTTACCCAAACAAAAAGGCATCCGCGGGCGAACCTTCGCTGGCGGATGTTTGTCCTCTCGCCTCCCGGGTCAATACCCATGTTCGAGCCGACGGCTGATGCTTCCATCAAATTATGGATGATCTGTACGCCCGGTCTGCCAAAGCGTCAACTCTTGTCTGCAGTGACACGCGAACGCCTGAAAAGCCTCATAACCCTAGCGCATGGGAAGTATGGAGGGGCGTCATGATAAATCTAAAGACCGTATTTTTTGCAATTTGCGTTATCTGGAGCTTCCCGCTGGCAGCGCAGCAAACCCCGCCAAACCAGCGCGTTCAAAAAATGTCGGGCTGTCCGACGCTGCAAGAATGCATGTCGATCCTGGAAATGATCGCTCCCTCAAAGTATCAGGGCGTGATGTACGGGGATGAAAGAGAGATCGCAATCAATTTGCTGCGTTTTGGAGAGGCCGCCAAGCAAGAACTGCTGAAACGCGCTAGGGCACACCGAAGCGGAGTACAGAATTTGGCCAGCGTTATTCTCAAAGAATGGAAAAACTGGTCGCCATCCGACATTCCGGCCCTGAGCGAAGTTCTCAGGAAACATAATAATGGTTGGCTGGCGGGGCCATTGGGAGAAATAGGAACGCACGAGGCGATCACGGTTCTCGTAGAAGATTTAGAAAACGGCACGATGGGGCAAACCGACGGCACGCTTGTAGGGTTGGGTGACAAGGTACTGCCGTATCTGCTCCCGCTATTTGAGAGTGACGACCAACATAATAAACGACGCTATGGAGCGACAATATTAATCAGTCGGATGGGAGAGAGGGCTGCGCCAATAGCGCCAACTTGGGTAGGTCTTGCGTTAGACGAAAAACAGCCGATCAAAACCCGGCTGGCGGCTTTACGTGCTATCTCAGCGATGTACGGTTATGCGCGCAAAACCAGCGAAAAGCTCCTTAGTTTGCTAAATGACGCCAATACTCAGATTGGAGTTGAAGCGCGCGCAACATTACGATCGTTGAAGCACCCCGTCACTTTAGAAGACGCCGCTCTGGGTTGTCAGCCAATGGCTTCTGAGTTTGAAAGATATCCATCTTCCACAGACTGCGTTCGTGAGATTGCTCTATACGGCGAGGCAGCCCAGCGTGTTGGCGACAAGCTGTTACCTTTTCTGCAGTCTAAGAACGGCGTGGAGCGATCGACGGCGATTACGACTTTGGGCTTTGCTGGCTACAAGCCGGCGATTCCAGCGATTGAAATAGCGCTAAACGACGTAGATTGGCGCGTGGTATATGCCGCCATCCGAAGCCTTGGATGGCTTGGCGCCAAGCAATCAATTGCGAAGCTGGAAGCCGCCACGGCGCATTGGCTCCCCGAAGCCGGGGAACTTGCGCAAAAAGTCATCAGAGCATTGCGTTCGGCAGAAGGCGTTTACCCGCGTGCTGAATCATTCAGTGGCGGATTTCATGAGCAGGGGGAGCCATTTTTCATCGATAATTTTGCGCTTGGCGTTTCCTCTGGGTGCACCAGCGGCAAATGGCGTTGGAAAAATGAAATTTTTTCTATGGATGTTGGGTATATGCAGAATAAGTCCCTTAGTTTTCATGACGGAAGTTTAGCAGGAACTGACAACGGCGAATGGGGCGGAGAGCTTTATTGGCTGTCTGGGGGGGGGGGCAAAAACAAACTCTTATAAAAGATAATCTATTCGCAATACTGCCAAACGGTTCAAACGCTGTTGCGGTTTTAGGCTTGGGGCATATGAGTTTAAAAAATGGATATGTTGTTCGTCTTGACCGCGATATCTCCGGTCGGTGGAAAGCTTTCCATATCGGTCAGTTGCCCGCGCATCCGCAAGGTCTGAGACAGCTTAGGCATCGTCTCTACGTCGTGTGGAGCATAGGGCGCGCTATTGTATTTTCGCCAGATGGTATTTTAGGCTTGGCTTCGTGCGAACGTTAGAACGGATTCCAGCTCGATTTGTCGGTGAATTTGAGATAGCCGACGCTTGCTCCAACGCGCAGGCCAAGGCCTGTCCGGATCGGCACGATAATCACGTCGCCGTGCTTCAGCACGTTGAGGCCAACGCCGCCGACCACATAAGCTGATCCTTCAAGCCCTGTGAACGTTTCGTATATCTTGTTGATGTCGTTGAGATTATAGACCAGCAGCATCACATTGGAGCCGGACGCGCCAAAATCGAGACCGAGCGACGGACCACGCCAGTGAATGCGCTGCGGTTCGCGACCC
>JBGSLP010000522.1:0-10294 GCA_041740655.1 Alphaproteobacteria bacterium | reverse complement strand
CGTCGAGGAAAACAAGGTTGGTTTGAGTGCGCTGGCTCATGATGCTCAAAATCTCATTGAGCGCAAAGGTTCGCCGCTTCAGTTGAGTCTTGCCCTCGATCTTGACGTCGATCGGCAGGAGATAGTTTTCGCCCTCCACCTGTAGTCCGTGGCCAGCGTAGAAAAAGAGTGCTACATGGGCGGACTTAAGCTTCTCCTCGAACAGGAACAGCGCGTTCTCCATGGCGTCACGCCCTAAATCGACGCTCAGTTGAGCCTCGAAGCCAAGCGCTGGGAGCTTTTCGGCCATAGCTTTTGCGTCGTTTGGGGCGTTGGGGAGCCAAGCTTCCTTTTTGTAATCCCCGTTACCGATGACGAGCGCGACCCGCTTCTCCATGCAATCCGCTCCTCGCAAATGATCAAAAGAATAGCCTTGAAAGTAACGACAGGATGCGGACGGAGCAACGCGAAAACCTGCGTATTGCGCGGGCGCGCGGAGCGTATATGTCCTGGGGAATGTCTTCAGTGTGCGATCACCCACCGGGGGAGGATGATACTTACATAGTGGGGCGATTTCGCCCCACGGTATGTTGGGAGCGCTAATCCTTTTTCGGTTTGAGTAACCTCACGTCGTCGCTTTGACCTGGTGCATGCAACCTTCCGAAAGTGTATAGGGCGGCGCGAAATTGCCCGAGTTCCCTGCTGGCCTCGCGTATCTTGAGCAGAAGCCCGGCCTCCTCTGCGGCCCGGCGGACCTGCTTGATTCGCTTGCGGCTGGTCAGGCCCGGAATGACGCGACTATCGGACATCGCATGGGCGCTGATGATGAACGGTTCGCCGCGCGCGACGCGCGCCCCATGCTGGCTTTTCAACTCCACATAAAGGGCAAGAGCTTTGGGATAATCCTCACCTGCGCTGGCCTTGAGCGCGTCAAGCTCGACAAAAGGAACGCGCAGATAAGCGTTGCTACCGCCAGCGTGCCCGCGCTGGGTCATGTAGTTCCAGACGCTGCGCGCCGTCGCCAGCACCTTGGCGCGGGATTCGGGCTCGATCTGGTAAGTCTCGTTGAACCAAATCGCTTCCGCCTCGACTTGTTCAAGGCTTGTGAAGCTGAAATTCAGGCGCAAATAGTCGAACAGGGAAATGTTGCGCACGCCAATACGATTGCGAAACAGAGCTTCGACGCTCGGCGGCTTCAGGAGCGCGCTTTCCGCCTCCCCTGCAGAGAAAAATGGTGGCAGCCTTGTCAGGTCATCCCATGACCCCCGCTCGAAACGGTATGGATGTCCTGTTTGGCGGTTCCAGCTCGGTGGCACGACCACGATCGCGGCACGACCCGCCTTGATCTCGACCTCGAGACCTTCGCTCTTGCGCAGGTTTGCAGGGCGCTCATCGCCCCGCGCACGATACCAAAGCTGATAACCCCGCCTTGTGGCAATGATCAGCGGCGTTTCGCCGAACCGATCGAGCATCGACGGCAGAAGGCTTGCAGCGTCAATATCGACCGCGACAATGCCAGACAGCGCGCACAAAACCCCGATATTGGCGTCGGCATGCTCGACCGCAACCGTCTTTGCCCCCGGCGCTTTTCGCCAGCGCGGGTAACCGGCCTTGAGCGCCACTTTGCCGTCATCGCCCCCGAGCGGCATGATCGCAAGCCCTCGCGCCTGCAGGTCGTAAGCGGCCTCCGCAAAAGCTCGAGAGTTAAGTGGCTGACTGCTACTAAGCTCTGGCCGATAGCGCTTTGCTGCACTCATATCCCGTCGCGATGGCCAGCATTTTCAAGGGTTTTGAGCCAGGCCTCGATTTCGGCCACAAGGATGAGCCTGCGCGTCCCGATTTTAAATGACGGCACTAGGCCAGCGTTCAGCACCTCATAGAACTTGGTCCGACCGATCCCGGCCAGAGTCGCCCCTTCCAAAGGCGACACGGCGAGGCGCGTGTGTTTGAGGCCGGGTTGATAGACGGTATCGGACATGTCGGGTCTCCTGCGCTCCCATTTGAACGCTGAAGCTCTGTCTTAATAAGGAGCCCCGAAAAACCGCCCCGAAATTCGAGGATTTCGGGGTTTCGGGGCGAATAAAATGGTGCGGCTCAAGTTACTTTTTGTTCAAACGACGCAGCTGGTTTTCCAGCGTGTTTGGGGCAGGCGGCGGCCAATCCTCCTGGGGCCATTGCGCCTGGATCAAGCGGACCTGTAAAGACGCGCTTGCGGGCCAATCCCCCGCACTTTTTAGTTCGGCCTGAAGGCGTCTTGTGGTTTCGCGTTTCGTCGGCCTACCAGGGGTGCGCGGGACCTTTTCGCGGCGACCGAGACGAGTACGTGCCATTTGCAAGTCTAGCGTGATGCGATCCGACTCCCCGAAAAACAGTTCATGCAGAGCGATGAGTTTATATGATCTGGGAAGAGGTAGAGTCAGCGCTACGCGGCTTGGCGTCACAATTAACCCCGGTCCGTCACAAAACCGCTGTTGAATATTTTCGATCACGCCAGCGAGTATGTTGGGATCTTCAAGTCCTTCCGCATATGCTAATCCCCAAGGCTGATTGCCACGGTCCTGCGCTGTTAGGCCGAGATAAACCAGCGACCCGTCGTTGAGCACTCGGGCAGCATTTTCTTTAAGTCCTGCAGATGCCGACAATGCCCTCAACAACGCTTTCTTATCGCATCTGACAAGTTTGAGATCGTCTTCAGTCAAACTGATAACGCCATTCATTGGGCAAAGGTAATGGTACGAAACGCCTTGGTATAGGATCTGCGCGACGTGGGGGTCATCGCACTCGCGGCACGTAACTTCGAGCGCAAGACCTTGGAAAGCGATGATCCCGCTAGCCTCGCATAATGACAGGATGGATGCAGCTTGCTCGGCGAGCGGACGGCGGTATAATATTCGACTTGTCCGGCTCACGACATTGAGCCAGCTTGACAGTCGCTGAAGGCAAAGTCGGTTTTCGACGATCACGTGGTTTCGTAGAACTCCGGGAGCTTAAGCCAGATTTCGATTTCTGTTCTGTCGCTAGTACTGTCGCCTTCAATACAGCGTGCATTCGGCCATGTCAGTGTGAGCCTTACCGTTCGCGGTTTGCTTTCCGTCAGTTCGGCGTGTCGATTGAGCGAGATGGTAACTGCGGCGACCGTCTCATGAGCAAGGACATCGAAGGAAAGGCCGAGTTGTCTCAGTCGATCATAAACGGGAGCGCCGTCGCTCGACATGACCTGCAATTTTCCTTTCGATCCGCAGTCTGAGAATGTCCGAAGCTCTGTTACGACAGCGGACGCATAGGCCTTCGGCGGTGCAAACCATGATGGATGTCCGCCGACAAATTGCGTCAGATTCCAATGCCGACGCTTGATCTCGACAACCTCACTATTCGGGAAACCAGCCTTGGCGAAAGCCCGCGCCAGCTTTTGCAACATCTTTGCGCCACCGACCCCTTTGCCCGCGACCTGGAGCTCGTTTCGTGACGGGCTGAAATCGATAGCGATCTCCTTAGCCTCACGGTGGATCACCACCTCTGGCCAGTCGTCATTCCCCTTGAACTCGCGCATCATGGCAGCAGCAGATTCAAGATAGATTGCCAGGTGATAAACCGGCTCATTCGTTGCGTCGTTGTACTCGAAAACGTCGATACTAGCACGTCGGCCGAGGCCAATTTCATTGGCCGCTGCCTGCATCGCAACACGGATATCATCCCATTGACTCAGAGCGCCATGCCCACCCTCAAGCGAGAAAGCGCAGTTTGATTTGCTGTCACGCCAGTAATGGGCCATCGCGACATTTCGAGCCCGATCAAAGTGCGAGGGGTTAGCCAGCAGGATATTCAATGCACGCTCGTGCAAAGATGCTTCTCGCTCCAGAATTTCGACTAGCGCCGCATCATGGCGACACACCATATAGAGGCAGTGCTCCGCGAGATCCGTTTTGGCGGCGAGCCCCTCAATTTCCCCAGCGATTGCTTCCGCTTGTGCGCGAATTGCGGGTGCCGCCTGAATGATCGTCTCGATGAATTTGCGATCCCGGGCGCGAGGTTTCATGTCCTGAGTGTCAGGCGTAGGCAATCGCAAATTATCGAACGGGTGGTCGCGCCCATTTTTTGAAAGAGCGCCAACCAACCGTCTAACAGGGTCGCTCATGGCATTCAGACTAAAGTTTAGGTACTAAACTTCCCATGATTCGCTGGATTTGCGACGTGTCATTATGGGCGGTATCCACTGTAGAAATTCTGACCACGCCTCCATCAGGCTGCGACGTTTCGTGAACAGGTCCCCGCGCGCATAGGCTGCCTCCGCCTTGTCCCGCAGCCGATGCGCCAACGCCGCCTCGATGACTTCTTTTGGGAAGGCGCTCGTTTCGCCCGCCCAGTCGCGGAAGGATGAGCGAAATCCATGCACCGTGACCCCCTCATACTTCAGGCGCTTCAAGACTGCTGACAGCGTCATGTCGCTCAACGGTTTGCCCAGCGACATGTCGCTGGTAAAGACGAGCCGATCGGCGGATTGAGGTTTCCCGAGGCATCTGACGGCCGCGTCCGTGATTGGAACGCGGTGTTCCTTCCTGGCCTTCATCCGGATCGCGGGAATCATCCATACGCCAGCGTGAAGGTCAATCTCACTCCAGGTTGCGCCGCGCACTTCTCCTGATCGAGCCGCCGTGAAGATCGTAAACAGAAGCGCTCGTGCCCCAGCCGTCGGATTGTCCGCGAGTTGCTTGATGAGATCGGGAAGCAGCTTCCAGTCGAGGGCGGCATGATGAACTATCGGCCTGATCTTCGACGGCTGGGCGAGCACCTTGTCCAGATGGCCGCGCCATCGTGCTGGATTGTCACCGTCTCGAGCGCCGATCGTTTTAGCGTAGTCAAGAATCGCCTCGATGCGCTGACGAACGCGGCTCGCTGTTTCCGGCTTTGCGTTCCAGATGGGCATGAGGACGGTCCGGACGTGCTGGGTTGAGATGATCCGCACATCGAGATGCCCCATGGAGGGATAGGCGTAGGTTTCGAGCGTTGATGCCCACTGCGCCGCATGTTTGGCGTTTTTCCAGCCAGCCTCCTTGCCAGCAATGAAAGCGCTAGCTGCGTCCTTGAATGTCAGCTTTTTGTTTTTGCGCTTTTCATCGATGGGATTTGCGCCGGCGACAATCTGCCGACGCGCGGCCAGCGCTCTTTCCCGAGCCATGCTGAGCGTGACCTCCGGCCAGGAACCAAGGCCCATATCCCTGCGCCAGCCATTGATTTGATACCGCAGCACCCATGAACGAGCGCCTGACGGCTTGACCACCAGCATTAGACCGCGGCCATCCGTGTGCCGCCCAGGCTTGGCCGTTTGAACGCCGCGCGCAGTCAACGAGCCCACATCTGTTCCCACATTAAAACGTGGCTTCAGACGTATTCCAGCGAACGGCTATGCGCAAGCGCGAACTCTAGATCATTGATCTTCAATTGATAATCTGCACAGAGCCAAACTTCCGTGAACCTCAGCGAACACGGGAATGGCGGACTCTCTCTCCGCCAATTACGGTTCGTGATCAAGTATCGCCGAAAGCCATATATTTCCTTTTTGCACAGATCTCGAGCGCCCCGCCCGCGATATAGCGGGTGGTCTTCGTGCCGGTCTCGTTGATGTCGACGCGGCGGAAGCGGTTTCGGTCCGGGCCGTAGGCGATCTCGATGGAGCGCAGGTTCTGCGTAGTCCAACGTCCGAAATCAGCGGGAATTTTTGCATTCGCTTAGCGTTCTTGCCGGTAATTGCCTCGGCAGAAAATTTCGTAAATCACCGAGATGAGCCGGTGCAGATTTTCGTCGGCGATGCTGTAATAAATGGTTTTGCCGTCGCGACGGGTATTCACCAGTCCATCGAGCCGGAGTCGGGCCAGTTGCTGGGAAATCGTCGGCTGACGCAGTGACAGAATGTTTTCCAACTCCGTAACGGAGCGTTCGCGCTCGGCGAGCAGGCACAAAACAATAAGCCGCGTCTCGTGGGAGAGAGCTTTCAGGAAATCGCTTGCCGTGCGCGCCCTGCGGATCATGAGTTCAAGATCGGGCGAGTGCTCCTCGGACGAACGCATTTCGTCTTCGAGTTTTTTTGAGAAAATCGCGTCATCTGCTGCCATGGGGCCGTCCAGTCGAATGTTAGAGGCTTGAAGTCAACGCCTTGCATCAGACGCTTTATCGAGTTTCGCGACAAGCTGGTTTAACAGGTAACATCATGCGCTTCGCATTCAGAAATATGAATTCGTCGGCAAGGTGCGTTCGCCCGCTGTTGTAAGCCCATAAACAGGCGCTACTTCCTTTCCCCACGCGTAGCAGGCAGGACATCCTGGCCGATCGAACGTGGAAAGCTCAGGCCCCCGGAAGGGACGATGATCATCACCCAAATCATTGCGTCGAGTACACAAGACCGTGACTCACGACTGGAGAGACCCTGTATGAAGGTGACGATGCGCGCCCGCGTGCTAAATATGATGTTGGGCGACAAAACGACTCAAGGTCTATTAGGTTTCTAGATGATGCGGGGCGTGGAATATTTAAAGCTGTCGCTGCTAAGGCGAGTATCGTTTGCCATGTCAGCCTGCGTCCTTGTCGGTCCAGCGTGCGTCTTGGCGGCTTGTCTTGCCTCATCGCCTTCAGCGGTGGCGAGAGACCTCGCTTACGGCGAGTATCTGGCGTCGGAATGCGTGACATGCCATCAGGTTTCGGGTGCGTCAAAGGGCGTCCCGTCGATCATTGGCTGGCCGGAAGATCAGTTTGTGGCGGCGCTGTCATCGTATAAGCGCAAGGAGCGTGACAACCAGATCATGCAGGCTATCGCGGCGCGGCTGAGCGATGATGAAATGAAAGCGCTGGCTGCTTTTTTCGCCAGCTTTGGTCCAAAATCGACCACCAAAGAGTAATACTCGGAAGCAAACGAGGAAACAATATGCAGTTAGATCGCAGGCGTTTTCTGCGGGGTTCGGGAGCATTTGCAGGAGCCTCCGCATTCAGCGCTCCTTTTGTTCTCGGGCAGGGTAGTCCCAAGGTGGTGGTCATCGGCGGCGGCGCTGCTGGCGCGACCGTCGCAAAATACCTCGCGAAGGATGGTAAGGGCGCCATCGATGTCACGCTGGTGGAGCCACTGAAGCAATATCAGACGTGCTTCCTGTCCAACCCCTATCTTGGCGACTTGCGGCAGTACGAAACTCTCCTTCACACTTACGACAAGCTTGCCTCGCAATACGGCATCAAGGTCGTCCATCAGATGGCCTCCAGCATCGACCGCGACAAGCGCCTCGTCAAACTGGCTGATGGCTCGACGCTTTCCTACGACCGACTTGTCGCCGCGCCCGGCATCGACCTGAAATATAGTTCCGTGCCCGGTTACTCCGAGGCCGCCGCCGAACAGATGCCGCATGGCTGGAAACCCGGCGCGCAAACGAAACTGCTGAAGGCGAGGCTCGACGCCGTGCCGGATGGCGGCCTGATTGTCATGCTGGCCCCGCCGAACCCGTTCCGCTGCCCTCCCGGGCCATACGAGCGGGTGTCCATGATGGCGCGCACGCTGAAGGCTACCGGCCGCACGAAATGCAAGATCATCATTCTCGATCCGAAAGACAAATTCTCTAAGCAGGGCGTATTCCAGCAGGGCTGGGAGAAATATTACCCCGGGATGATCGAGTGGCTGACCCCCACAATCTATACCGAGATCAGTTCGGTGGACCCGGCGACAAACACCGTCGTCACCGGCTTTGAAACTTATAAGGCTGCATTGGTGAACGTCATTCCCGCTCAATCGGCGCACAAGATCATGCTCGATGCCGGACTGAATAATGAAACCGGCTACTGCCCTATCGACGCTTTCACCATGAAGTCGAAAATGGACGGTAATGTTCACGTGATCGGCGACGCCTGTATTCCGGGCGATATGCCTAAATCCGCGTTCGCCGCCAACAGCCAGGCGAAGGTCGCAGCAATGTCGATCCGCGCCGATCTCATTGGCGCGCAGGCGTTCCCAGCTAGGTTCAACAACATCTGCTGGAGCATGCTTGAAACTGACGACTGCATAAAAGTCGGAGGCCGCTATGAGCCAACGGCGGAGAAAATCAGCGAGGTCGAGGGCTTCGTCTCCCAACCGGACGACACCGCCGCAATCCGTAAGCAGAACGAGCAGGAATTGCTGGGTTGGTACAACGGCATCACCGCCGACATGTTTGCATAACGTAAGAGGGAGTTGGCTAAACTTGCGTACCCCCCTTGGTCCTAGGTGCAGAAATTGCTGAAACGACAAATCTGTCTCGTGCGCGCTGGGCATTCTGAATCGGCATACAGAAGCCCAGCGCCTGATCGTCGTCATCGATAAAATCTCGTAAAAACAAAACTTTAAGCATGAACAAGGTCGAACGAGTGCGGCCTCGTTACATCCGACGCTTGCAATATTCAAATATTCGAATATATATAGAGTACTCATATCTAAAAGGGAGGCTGTGATGGCCAATGTCGGTTTGATTGATCGCGGATTTCGTTTCGTTGTCGGCGCGGCTCTCGCGGCCGCCCCGTTCATTCCGCAAACGGCGGATATTTTTGCCGGTTGGGGCGACTGGAAATATGCGGTTGCCGCGGCTGGCGCGATGTTGATCGCCACGGCGATTTTCCGCTTTTGCCCCGCTTATGCAATTTTTGGCGTTCGCACCTGCGATTTGCGCACCTCGTAGGAAGGCTATTAAGCCATGAGCGCCACCGAATTCACCCCAATTGCAGCCGTTGTCGGCGGGGCGCTTATCGGCGCGGCCGCCGTTATGCTCATGGCGGCAAAGGGGAGGATAGCGGGCGTCAGCGGCATCGCCGTGCGGCTGTTTCCGCCCTACGGCGACGGCGAACTTGCCGGACGCATCGCGTTCATTGCGGGCCTGATCCTTGCGCCGATCATCGCGACCTTCATTGCGGGCGGCGCGCCAGAGCAAACTATCGAGGCCAGCGGCATCGTGTTGTTAGCAGCCGGCCTGCTCGTCGGCTTTGGCTCCGTGTGGGGCAACGGCTGCACATCAGGGCATGGCGTTTGCGGTCTTTCGCGGCTCTCGATCCGCTCACTGGTGGCGGTCGCAACATTCATGACGACGGCCATCGCGACGGTGTTCATCTCCCGTCATTTGATGTGAGGCAATAATGGCAATTCTTGTTCAGTTTATAATTGGTCTGGTATTCGGGCTGGGGCTTGTCGTGTCTGGCATGTCCAATCCTGCAAAGGTGTTGAATTTCCTCGATCTCGCCTCGATCCGCACGGGGGCATGGGACGCCAGCCTCGCGTTTGTCATGCTTGCCGCCGTCGCGGTCACTTTCGTCGGTTTCCGCTTCGTCCTGCGCCGGGAGCGGCCAATCTTCGGAGAGAAGTTTCACCTTCCGACCGCAACAGACCTTGATGCGCGGATCATAGCTGGCCCGGCCATTTTCGGCATCGGTTGGGGCCTTGCAGGTTTTTGTCCGGGCCCAGCCTTAACGGCGCTCGGGGGCGGATCGCAGGCCGCTTTCTTGTTCGTCGCCGCGATGCTGACCGGCATGGTCGCCGCCCGCTGGCTCGCAATACGCTCGCCCGCGTCCCTGATCAGCCGGTCATCATGAGTGACCTCGTAACCGGAGAAAAAGCCATGGCCCCTATCCCCCACGCCGTCAATCTTTCGACAAAACCGGACGTCACCGCTTTCTTCGACGAGCCAACCAATACGGTCTCGTATGTCGTGAAAGACCCGAACTCAAACGCCTGCGCCATTGTCGACTCCGTCATGGACATCGACTACGCGGCGGGACGGATCGCCTATAAATCAGCCGATGACATTATCGCTTTCGTTCAAAGTCGTGGACTCACTGTCGAATGGCTGATTGAGACCCACGTTCATGCCGATCATCTCTCGGCCGCGCCATACATCCAGGGCAAGCTTGGCGGCAAGATCGGCATTGGAGATCAGATCGTCGTCGTGCAGGAAACCTTCGGCAAGATTTTTAACGAGGGCACCGAGTTCCAGCGCGACGGCAGCCAGTTCGACCACCTGTTCAAGGACGGCGACGAATACAAAATCGGCGGAATGGCCGCCTTCGCCATGCACACCCCCGGTCACACTCCGGCTTGTATGACCCATGTGGTGGGCGATGCGGCGTTTGTGGGCGATACGCTTTTCATGCCTGATGGCGGCTCAGCACGCGCCGATTTCCCCGGCGGCGACGCCCGCACGCTCTATCGTTCGATCCGGCGCGTTCTGTCATTGCCGAACGAAATGCGGCTGTTCATGTGCCACGATTACGGGCCCAACGGGCGCAATATCCGCTGGGAGACGACAGTCGCCGAGCAACG
>JBGSLP010000521.1:0-8268 GCA_041740655.1 Alphaproteobacteria bacterium | reverse complement strand
GAGACGGACACCGACCGCGCGCTGAATGACGTAAAAGACGCCATTGCGCGCATTCGCTCCGACTTGCCGCGCACCATCGAAGAGCCGATCACCCAACGCATCGACATCACCGGCCTGCCTATCGAGACTTACGCGGCGACCGCCCCGCAGATGTCGATCGAGGAGCTTTCATGGTTCGTCGACGATGTGGTCCAGCGCGAGTTGCAGACCGTCAAAGGCGTTGCCGAGGTGCGTCGCGTCGGCGGAGTGACGCGCGAAGTGCGCATCTCGCTCGACCCCTATCGTTTGCTTGCGCTCGGTATCACTGCGGGCGACGTGAACCAGCAGCTTCGCAGCATTAATACCGATCTGGCGGGCGGGCGTAGTGAAATCGGCGGTTCGGAGCAGACCATTCGTGCCCTGGGCGGCGCGCTGACAGTCGAGCGGCTGGCGGCGATGTCGATCACGTTGCCCGGCGGGCGCAAGGTTCGCCTCGATCAGCTTGGGCAGGTCGTGGACAGCTATCAGGAGCCTCGCCATTTCGCGCGGCTTAACAGTGAACCGGTCGTGGCGTTTTCCATCCTGCGCGCGAAAGGCTCCAGCGATACCGTGGTTGCTGCGGCGGTCGCGGAGAAGATCAAGGAAATCGCGGCCAAGCGGCCCGACGTTACCCTGCGCAACATAGACACCACCGTCACCTACACGCTCGGCAACTACGACTCGACGATGCACACGCTCATCGAGGGCGCTATCCTCGCCATCATCGTGGTGTTTCTGTTTCTGCGCGACATCCGCGCGACCGTGATCACGGCGGTTGCGCTGCCGCTGTCGATTTTCCCCACATTCTGGGCGATGAGCGGTCTCGGCTTTTCGCTCAATCTCGTGACGCTCCTTTCGCTCACCATCGTGACCGGCATCCTTGTCGATGACGCGATCGTGGAAATCGAGAACATCGTACGCCACATGCGCATGGGCAAATCGCCGTACAAGGCGGCGCTTGAGGCGGCGGACGAGATCGGTCTCGCGGTTATCGCGATCACGCTCACCATCATTGCGGTGTTCGTGCCGGTTTCGTTCATGGGCGGAATCGCCGGGCAATATTTCAAGCAGTTCGGGATTACGGTCGCGGCGGCGGTGTTCTTCTCGCTGCTTGTGGCGAGGCTCATAACGCCCATGATGGCGGCGTATTTCATGCGCGACGTGAAGCATGAAGAGCCAGAGGATGGCTGGCTGATGCGCAGGTACACTAAAATTATTACTTGGTCGGTACGTCATCGATTTTTGACAGTGGCCACGGGGGTTTTGGGTAGTATTGCTTTAGTTTTTGTAGCGTTTTTTACCCTAGCTGGTGGGTTTTTGCCGGCTGAGGACGCCAATCGCATCCTGATAGCGGCGGAGTTGCCGCCCGGCGCCCGGCTTGCGGACATGCAGAAGCAGAGCGACGAGATCACGGCGGTCATCCGGCGTCGGCCAGAGGTCAAGACCGTGTTCACGGATGGCGGCCGTATCCTTGGCGTGAATGGTGGCGGCGAGGAAGTGCGCAAGGCGACATTCGTGATTAACCTCGTGGACAAGAGCGAACGGGAACTCAGCCAGAGGCAGGTCGAGCGCGAACTGACAAACGCGATTGCCGAGTTGCCCGACGTGCGCGCGTGGGTGATCAACGAGAACGGCGAGCGCGGGCTGTCGCTGATCGTCTCGGGCTCCGATTCGCAGGCGGTTGCCGAGTCGGCCTCGAAAATCGCCAGCGAAATGCGTCGGATACCCGAACTCGCCAACGTCGTCACCAACTCGGCGCTGGACAGGCCGGAGGTTCGTTTCCGGCCGCGCGAGGCAATCGCCGCCGAGCTTGGCGTTTCGACAGAGGCGATTTCCGAGGTTATCCGCATCGCCACCATTGGCGACGTGGATGCAAATCTGGCGAAATTCAATGCGGGCGACCGTCAGGTGCCGATCAGGGTGCAACTGGACGAGGCGGCGCGCTCTGATTACCAGATTCTCGAGTCGCTCAAAGTCCAGACAGGGAGCGGCGCCGCCGTGCCTCTCGTGACGGTCGCCGCAATTGAACTCGGTCAGGGACCATCCTCCATCGACCGCTACGACCGGCAGCGCCGCGTTGTCATCGGCGCCGATCTGGTGGGCACGGACGCGCTTGGCCTCGCCGTCGAGCAGGTTTTCGCGCTGCCAACGGCGAAGAACATGCCGCCCGGCGTGGTGCTCAAGCAATCCGGCGACGCCGAGGTCATGGGCGAGGTTTTCGCCAGCTTCGCGCTCGCCATGGGCGCCGGGATCATGATGGTGTTCGGCGTGCTCATCCTGCTGTTCGCCAGCTTTCTGCAGCCGATCACGATCCTTTTCTCGCTGCCGCTATCCATAGGCGGGGTGATCTTTGCGCTGCTGATCACCGGGCGCCCGGTTTCCATGCCGGTGGTGATCGGCATCCTCATGCTGATGGGCATCGTGACGAAAAACTCGATCATGCTCGTCGATTTCGCCATCGAGGAGATCGCGCGCGGGGTGAAGCGTTCTGACGCCATCATCGACGCGGGGCGAAAGCGCGCGCGGCCGATCATCATGACGACCATCGCCATGGTCGGCGGCATGCTGCCCTCGGCGCTGGCGATCGGGGCAGGCGGCGAATTCCGTTCACCCATGGCCATTGCGGTGATTGGCGGCCTCATTCTATCGACGGTGCTGTCGCTCATATTCGTGCCAGCGGTGTTCATCGTCATGGACGACCTGGGCAACCTGATCTGGCGCATCTTCGGACGCTTCGTCGGGCGCGATGATGAAAAGGGCGATGCGACCGTTGATGTCGACAAAACGCGCCCCCAGCCAGCGGAATGATGCGGAGCTAGGTCGGCATGGAGCGAACGCCGCCGAAACGTGAACGCTGGCCCGCCTACAGAATGGCAATCTCGGCATGCTTCGCGGCTGCCGGGATTTTTATAATGGTGGGCTTGGCGAGCGCCGCCAAAATACCGTTGGCGGCCGTTCCTTTCGCAACATCCATCGTCCTTGTCGCCGGCGCGCCGTCGAGTGCGCCCGCCTCGACCCGCGCGATACTGCTTGGGCACGTCATCTGCGCGATTGTGGGCCTGTGCGTTTTGAAGGGCGTTGGCCGGAGCGATCTGGCGATGGCTCTTGCTGTCGGCGCAAGCGTTGCGGCGATGCTGCTCGCCAACGCATTTCATCCGCCAGCCGGGATCACGCCGCTCGTCGTCATGAGCGTGACGCCGGAGCCGGGTTGGGATTTTTTGTTCATCCCGGTGCTGACTGGCGCGTTCGCTGTCATTGCGCTGGCCCGAGCCGCAGAACTGGCGCTCATGGCGCGCGCTGATCCTCCGCCGCCATAAATACGCGCCGATCGTTTCTCAAAGCTTGAGAATTGCGAGATGAGGAGCAGTTGCGATGAAGAAATACTTACTGGCGCCATTGGCTTGCGCAGCCGCACTGCTTCCTTTCGCGGCGGGCGCCACGGATGGCGGCGGGCCTCAAGTCAAAACCCATCAGAGCTATATCGAAGAGTTGCAGCGCGAAACGCCCCTCGATATTGCCGATCCGCTGGCCGTGTTCGGTCATGTTTTGTCCAGTCTGCCCGACCGCGTGAAGGTGTATCCGACGGAGAATTATTTCTATTTCAGCTTCATCCATCAAGGCGTTACCTATCACGGCAACATCCGGCTGGACGCTTCGGATCGTGACGCGGGCTATGTCAATTTCGGATATTTCGAGGAGTATGCGCTGTGGAGAGCAGCCGCAAACGTCCGCTATCGTCACATAAGTCCCGGCGACGGCGTGAAGGTGGAGGCGCTGTCACGCTTGTCCTATCGCGTGTCGTTCAAAGGCAAATCCGTGATTTTCGATCTGAACGATCTATCTGGCGTGAAACCGCCGGAGGGGATGCTGCATGCGAGTGAAACCTACATCGGCCCGGTTTTCGACGAGTCCGGCCTGCAATTCTTTCTAGTCTTCAACAAGGAAGCTAGAATTTTTCATTACATCCTGAACGAAACCGTGAAAAATCCAGAAGTTTTTGACATCACGAAAGTCTCTACGCGCATCACTATCGGTCGCCGCACCAGTTTCGCATTCTACAAAGATAAGCTGGACCGGCAGATACTCATCGGAATTCACGAGACCAATTCATTCCTTAACAATTATTACGACGGCCCATTCGATCAACTGCCAGACAATTTCATCGAAGGGAACATCCTCAAGGATGCGATCCTGCTCATATTGCCCGATTACGCCGACAAGATCGATCGGTTCGGCGCGGTTAGCGGCGAGAGTCGATACGCCATTAGCCCTTACATGTATTACGCTACCGAAAACGATCTGGAATATTTCGAGGGCTGTATCAACGATACGGCAAGGCCGGACGACGAATATTACCAGTGCTTCAACGCGGAGCCGTTCAACAATCGCAATGCTGACGACGGCACGACCGGAAACGGCGCCGCAACCGAGCAGCCCAAGAAAGACGAGCCTGGCAAATAGGCAAAAAAAAGCAGCCCCTACGGACTGCTTTCAGACAAGGCTCTGGCTGCTGTTACCGCTGCCTTAGATCACCGGCTGATTACCAGCGGCGGCGATAGCCACGGTGACGCCATCCACGGCGATAGCCGTAGTAGCGATAAGGACGGTAGTACGGGCGATAGTATGGACGATAGTATGGACGGTAGTACGGGCGATATTTATAACGATGGCGATAGCGGTAGCGATAGCCAACGTTCTGGGTCAGTTTTGATACTTCGGCGGTCTGGCCTGCTACGGCTGTGTTTACCGGGGCGGCAGACGCAGTGTTGCCCGAAAAAATGCTGGCTGCTGCAGACAGCATGATCGCGGCAACCAACAAGGCGAACTTTTTCATTGGTAGCTCCTGTGAACTCTCTCGAGAACGCTCTCGACAGGCTGCAACTTAGGCCAATGAACATGAATGGCATATGACTGACATTGACAGCTTTGCAGCCGTATTTTCACTTATAATTTAACGGGATGGCGCTAATCGTTACTCGCGCACGCCGGGGGTCTCGACGGGCAGCCCTTCTCCGCGCCATCCGAGATAGAGTTCGAGCGCCACATATTCATCAGACCCGACGGCGCGCGGCTCCGCTCGAACGAGCGCATTGCATTGGCGCAGGCGACTGTGCAGCGACTGCATGGATTTATTGCTCAGGCTGTAGGCGGGAAAGCCGTTGCTGTGGCCTTGGCTGAGGGTTTCACCCCGCAGTTTCTGTCCGTAGCGCGTGTTGTGGCAATCGGCGCACGCCATGTTGAGCTGTCCGATTTTCATCTCAAATTCTTTTCGGCCAAGTTCGAATGTTGGACGCGATGGGCCATCAATGGCGACATTGACCGCGAGGCCGCGCGACTGATTTCGGACATAGGCCGTCATTGCGATCAGATCGGGAGATTCGACCGGCCACGGAGCCGCTGCCATCTTCTCCTCCCTGCACGCGTTTATCCGCTGTTCGAGGCTGATGACCCTGTTGAGCGTCGGAGAGAATTTCGGAAAGGTCGCGCCAGCCCCTCGCATCGCCTGCGAGGCGTCCGCATGGCAGGTCGCGCAGGACTTCTGCTGCTCGCCCTCGACGATGCTCCAGAGTTTCTGGCCCTGCTGAACGGCAGGAAAGCCGGGATTGTCGAACTCGTCGTCCTGCATGGCGCGGGTTTCAAGCGCGCCGAAATGATAGCCGGAAATCAGCTCTTTGAGAGGGTTATCGCGGCTCTGAGGCGGGATGCTCGGCTTGTCGTTCGCAAACGCCGCTGACAGGGCGACCGCAATCGCAAGGATAAAGGCGAAAAACGGGGCACGGCGAAACGACATGGAGCGGTACTCTTGAACGGGATGATGAAGGCCTAACGCAAGGTTTTCAAAAACGCCACGACGTCCTCCACTTCCTGCGCGGTCAGGATGGTCTTGCCGTCGAACGGGGCGGCGACGCGGGATAGGCCCGTCGCATTATGATAGCTGGGCATGATGGTGTCGGGAAAAAACGCCGATGGGTTGACGATCATCTGCCGGAGTTGCGCCTCTGTATATCGCAAGCCCGCCCCGTCCAGCGTCGGGCCTAGATCGCCGTGGTCCGGTTCATCGCCAAGTTGCGGAATTTTGTGGCACGTCAGACAATTCCCCTTGTCCGCCGCGGCTGCGATTTGAACGCCACGCACGGGATCGCCCAGCGCCGTCGTGAGCGGGGTTTCAAGACCGTCAAGTTTGATGGCGGCGGCAGGCGCGGCCATCACGAGCTTGAAATATCCGTTGGTCTTTGGCTTGCAGACAAGTTGCGCGGTCGCAACGCTTGCGGTTGCGGACAGCATTGCGAGAGATAGGAGCAGGGTGAGCGGTCTGTTTCTCGTCAATTTTTTAATCCGGACAATATGAGCAAATTTATCAGCCAAACATACGGATCAATGAGCGCGGGTCAATCGCGAAGTCGTTTCGCAACCTATGCGGTCGGGCGAATTCTGGCCATCGCCGCAGGAAGCTCGTTTAGGTGATCGATGACAGCCTGCGCGCCAAGTTCTTCAACCGGGGTATAAGTATAGCCGAACGTGACCAGAACCACGGGCGCTCTTGCCGCCTGCGCGCACCCTGAGTCCGCAGCGCTATCCCCAACCATCAAGGTCTGCGCCGCCGTGACGCCAAGCAGCCTCATGGCGATTTCCAGCGGTTCGGCGTCAGGCTTGCGCGGCTGGCCCTTACGCTCGCCAACCACCGCGCTGAAGAAATGCGCGATGCCCAGCCTCTGCAGAATCTCCTCCGAAATCTCCTGCTGCTTGTTCGTGCAAAGCCCGATTTTCACGCCATCGGCGTGCAGGCGTTCGAGCAATGGCAAGGCGCCGTCGTAAAGCGTCGTGTTGATCACGCAGTTCGCGGCATAAACCTTGAGGAAGTCCATGATCACCGGCGCAAGATCGTCGGGCGCGACGCCGTGCGACAAAAACGCCTTCTCGACCAGCCTGGGGATGCCGCCGCCGATCATCTGGCGCACCTTCGTCATCTCGAACGGCGGAAATCCTCTCGCCTGCATCACGGTATTGAGCGCCGCCGCAATATCCTCCGCGCTGTCGATCAATGTGCCGTCGAGATCGAAAATAACGGCCTGCGGCCATGCATTTGTGGAACTGGGCATTTGGCCGACCGTTAATTGGCGTGAACGTTGCGTGCAAAAATTGGCCGCTGAGTCAGCAACAGAGGCTAGATCGTGAAATTGCATACTGTCATCGCATGTCGTCGGCAAGCGCGTCATGTTTGTAACAATAGTGTCGCACTTTAGACATAAGGATTCACTGGACGTTTACGGTTGCCTTGGCTGCTTCGCCCCAACGCGGAAATGAGGGTCTTGATGAATAAGGTTTTCGACATTGAGCTTGAGGATTTTCCACCGGCGGCTCGAGGTCCAATCCTGTTCTGGGGACGAACGCTCAAAAATCCGAAGCAGGTTTGCAGTCTGTTCCCATCCAGCCCGTTCGTCGGCCGCGCCATGACATGGGCGATTGCGGATCGCCCGGAAACGCACGTGATCGAACTCGGCGGCGGCACCGGCGCGGTCACCCGGCAGCTTCTGCGCTCAGGCCTTGGCGACAAAAACCTGACAGTTATGGAAATCGACTCGCATCTGGGCGGCCATCTGCGGCGCACATTTCCCGACCTCGATGTCGTGATCGCCCCCGCGCAGGACCTTGCCCAGCTTTGGCGCGAGCGCAACGGCCCGAGCGTCGGCGCCATCGTCTCCACCCTGCCGATGCGCCTGTTCAAGCGCAAAATGGTGCGCCAGATCATGCGCAACTGCGTCGAGGTGCTTGCGCCCGGCGGCATTTTCGTGCAGTTCACCTACCGTCAGGATAGCCCCGTGCCTGTGCATATCGCGGGCGCGCTCGGCCTTTCCTCGCAACGGCGATCTCGCGTGTGGGTAAACCTCCCGCCCGCAGGCATCTGGGTTTATCGCAAACCGGCTGAATAAATTGAACAAGCCAGTCATCCTCGTCGCCGCCTGTGCGCTGATCGACGCGGACGGTCGGATTTTGCTTGCGCAGCGCCCGGCGCATAAGCCGATGCCGGGCTTGTGGGAGTTTCCCGGCGGCAAGCTCGAACCGGGCGAAACGCCCGAGGCCGCGCTCATTCGCGAGTTGCGCGAGGAATTGGGAATCGAGGTCGAAGCGAAGTGCCTCGCCCCGCTCACCTTCGCCAGCCACGCTTACGAAACCACGCACCTGCTGATGCCGCTGTTCGCCTGCCGCAACTGGACCGGCGACCCGGAGCCGCGCGAGGGCCAGACCCTC
>JBGSLP010000520.1:0-5011 GCA_041740655.1 Alphaproteobacteria bacterium | reverse complement strand
GATCAAGCTTATCGGCGTCGAGCAGGATAGCCTGAGCCAGCGCCTGACGGTTCGCTATCAGGGCAAAACCTACAAAACCCTGTTGCCGCTCGCTGGTGATTTCCAGGCGTCTAACGCGCTCATCGCGGCGGGCCTCGCGATCAAGACAGGCGGGGAGCCGTCAGCGGTTTTTGCGGCGCTTGAAACATTGAAAGGCGCCAAAGGGCGCTTGGAGCTTGCGGGGCGGCCGGCCAACGGCGCGCCTGTTTTCATTGACTACGCGCATACGCCCGACGCGCTTGAAAAGGCTCTTCAGGCGTTGCGCCCCTATGCTACCCGGAAGCTTGCGGTCGTTTTCGGCTGTGGCGGCGACCGCGACCGGGGCAAGCGTCCGCAAATGGGCGCTATCGCCTCGCGCCTTGCTGATGTGGTTTATGTGACGGACGATAATCCCCGCAGTGAAAATCCGGCGACTATCCGCGCGGATATTCTCGCCGAAGCGCCGCGCGCACTGGAAGTCGGCGACCGCATGCAGGCGATCGCTCAGGCGGTTGCTGCGCTTCAGGAAGGCGACGTGCTGCTGGTTGCGGGGAAAGGCCACGAAACCGGGCAGATCGTTGCGGGGCAGACGATCCCGTTTTCGGATCACGACGCCGTGCGCGACGCGCTCGCGGCGCTTGCTCGGGCGCCGGAGAGCGTGGTTGCCGATACGGTCGCGCCGCCGCCTCCTCCAGAACCAGAGCCCGCGCAGACATCCGAACCGCAACGGATCGAGCCGGGGTCGAGCAGCCCAGAACCGATTGCGTCACAGCCTGCCGAAACGGGGACGCAGGCGGTAGAAACGACCGGTGAAGAACAGCCGCTCGCATCAGCCGAGCCGCCGCCGCAAGCCGATGACGGCCCGCCGCCTGTAAGCTCTGAAGAGCCATCGCCCGCCCCGGAGATGGCTGAAGCCGTGCCGTCAGCCCCTGAGATCGCCATATCCGATCCAGACGCTGAGCCTGTAAAATCCGAGGTCTCTGCCGAACCGGTTGAAGATGCGGTCGCGCCTGAATCCGAGGCGCCATCGCCCGCGCAAGCCGATGATCCGGCGCCCGAGGCGGTTCTCGATGAGAACGCTCCCGCCACGCCTGAGCCGGACGCTGCGCCCGGGCCCGCTGACGCGCCCGACAGGGTCGCGGATGATAAGCCGGTCGATCCGGTCGTCACGGAAGCGCTGCCCGAAGTTACCGCAACTCCAATAGACCAGAAAGCGCCGCTGTGGACGTTCGACAAAATTCTCGCCGCTACGAAGGGGAGCGTTCAGGGCGCGCGTCCTGAGGCGGCGACCGGCATTTCAATCGACAGCCGGACGCTGGCGCCGGGCGATTTGTTCGTCGCCATCAAGGGCGAGCGGCAGGACGGCCACGATTACGTAACGCAGGTTTTGCGACAGGGCGCCGCCGCCGCTATTGTCTCCAAGGATTATTTCGGAGCGGCTGGGCCGTTGGTTCGTGTGCCCAATCCGCTGGAGGCGCTGAATGCACTAGGGCGCGCGAGCCGGGCGCGAACCGAGGCCCGCATTATCGCCGTGACAGGCAGCGTCGGCAAGACGAGCACCAAGGAAATGCTGCGGCTTGCGCTGAGAGTGGAGGGCGCCGCTCACGCATCGGAAAAGTCATACAACAACCTCTGGGGCGTGCCGCTTTCGCTGGCGCGCATGCCCCAAGCTTCCAAATTCGGCATATTCGAGATCGGCATGAACCACGCGGGCGAAATCACGCCGCTAACCCGTCTCGTGCGCCCGCATGTCGCGATCATAACCAACGTCGCCGCCGTCCATCTTGAATTCTTCAAGGACGAGGAAGCGATCGCAGAGGCCAAGGCCGAGATTTTCCACGGGCTTGAGCCGGGCGGCATCGCCATCATCAACCGCGACCTGCCGCACTCCGCGCTGCTGGAGCGGCGCGCGCGGGAGGCGGGCGCCGAGAAGGTCATCGGCTTCGGCGAATACTGGTCCTCCGAGTCTCGCATCGTCAAAATCGACCTGCTGCCCGATCGCTCCCGCGTGACCGCAAACATCATGGGCGATGTGTTCTCCTATGACATCGGCGCGCCGGGCCGGCATCTGGCGATGAATTCGCTTGCCGTGCTGACGGCCGTGAAATGCGTCGGCGGGAATGTCGATATTGCCGCCGCGAGTCTTGCCGCGTTTGAGACCCCGGACGGACGTGGGGTGCGCACAAGGTTTGAACTGACCGGCGGCGCGGCGCTTCTGATCGACGAAAGCTACAACGCAAACCCGGCCTCGATGCGCGCCGCCATTGCGGTGCTGGAGCAAATGCCGCGCGCCGAATTTCCGCGTCGCATCGCCGTCCTCGGCGACATGTTGGAGTTGGGACACGGGTCGGCAGAACTGCATGCAAAACTCGCCGAACCCATTGACGAGGCGGATATAGATGTTGTGTTTGCGTGCGGGCCGCACATGCAGGCGCTGTTCGATGCGCTCCCACCGGCGAAACGTGGAGGCTATGCTCAAAGCGCTGCAGAACTCGCGCCAGCCATCATCAGCGAGGTCAAGGCTGGCGACGCCGTGATGGTGAAGGGGTCGCTCGGCAGCAAAACCGGCCTCATCGTCAGCGCTCTGAGCGGGCATCTGAGCGCGCAAGTTCGCAAGAGCGAGCGCGAAAATCAAAAGGATTAACGGGGCTTTATTGGATGCTTTACCTGCTGAGCCAGTACGGGGACACCTGGCAATTTTTTAACGTCTTCCGTTACACCACCTTCCGCGCGGGCGGAGCCGTCATGACGGCGATGCTGGTGATTTTCATTTTCGGCCCGTGGCTCATCAACCTTCTCCGCGTGCGGCAGGGCAAGGGGCAGCCAATCCGCACGGACGGCCCAGCCACGCATCTGCTGACCAAGAAGGGCACGCCGACGATGGGTGGGCTTATGATCCTTCTCGGGGTCGGCGTTGCGACGATTTTATGGGCGAACCTGTCGAACCGCTATGTCTGGGTCGTGCTGGCTGTGACGCTTTCCTATGGCCTTATCGGATTTTACGATGACTTTCTGAAGGTCACCAAGCGGACGTCGGCTGGCTTCTCCGGGCGCTTCAAACTGATGCTCGAACTAGCCATCGCGGGCGCTGCGGCATACTCCGTCGCGCTTATTGGCGAGCAGCCGTTTTCGACCTCGATCACAATTCCCTTCTTCAAGGATGTGCTGCTCGATGTCGGCATCATTTTCTTCACGATGTTCGGCATCTTCGTCATTGCGGGTGCGGGCAACGCCGTTAACCTGACTGACGGGCTGGACGGCCTCGCCATCGTGCCGGTAATGATCGCGGCGGCGGCGTTCGGCGTGATTTCCTATCTCGTGGGCAACAAGATTTTCTCGGACTACCTGCAAATCCACTATGTGGCAGGGTCGGGCGAACTCGCCGTGGTCTGCGCGGCGTTCATTGGCGCGGGTCTGGGCTTCCTGTGGTTCAATGCGCCGCCCGCGATGATTTTCATGGGCGATACGGGCTCTTTGGCGCTTGGCGGGGCGCTCGGCGCCATCGCGGTCGCGACCAAGCACGAGATCGTTCTGGGGATTATCGGCGGCCTCTTCGTCCTCGAAACGGTTTCAGTGATCGTTCAGGTGGTGTCGTTCAAGCTCACCGGCAAACGCGTTTTCCGAATGGCGCCGCTCCACCACCACTTTGAGCAGAAGGGCTGGGCGGAACCTACGGTTGTCGTCAGGTTCTGGATAATCGCGGTGGTTTTGGCTTTGATAGGTTTGTCGACACTGAAACTGCGCTAGACTCGGTTTTATGATTCCAGTTCGCGGATTTGAAGGGCGCACAGTCGCCGTTTTCGGCCTCGGGGTTTCCGGGCTTGCGTCCGCGCGCGCGCTTATGGCAGGCGGGGCGGACGTTGCCGCTTGGGATGACACCGCGTCCGGCGTCGCGAAAGCGCGCGACAACGGCGTCAATGTCGTCGACCTGCGTGATGCGGACTGGAGCCGGTTCGCCGCGCTCATCCTCGCGCCGGGCGTGCCGCTCACCCATCCCGAACCCCACTGGGCCGCGCTCAAGGCTTTCCACGCAGGCGTGGAAGTCATTGGCGACACTGAGCTTTTCTGCCGCGAACGCTGCCGCCTCGGCTCGAAATCGAAAATCGCCGCCATCACCGGCACCAACGGCAAATCGACCACGACAGCGCTCACCGCGCATATCCTCAGGCAGTCCGGGCGCAGCGTCGCGCTAGGCGGCAATATCGGCGTCGCGGCGCTCGATCTGCCCGCATTCACCGATGATCTGCACTATGTCATCGAATACTCGTCCTATCAGATCGACCTCACGCCGAGCTTAGACGCAAACGTTGCATGCCTGCTGAACGTGACGCCCGACCATCTGGACAGGCACGGAACGCTGGCGCACTACGCCGCCGTAAAGGCGCGAATTTTCGCCCGGCTGGATGAGCGCTCGACGGCTGTCATCGGCGTGGACGACGCCTTCACCAGCGGCATCGCGGATGCGCTGCGCACGCCGGGCGATATTCGCCGCATTTCCAGCCAGCAGGTTCTTGCCGACGGAGTTTACGCGCGCGGCGCCCAACTTTTCGATGCGCGCGGCGGCGTCAGCGAGGCGCCGCTCAGTATTGCTGGCGTCGGTTCTCTGCGCGGGGCCCATAACTGGCAGAACGCCGCGGCGGCGTTCGCCATGTGTCGCGGCCTCGGTCTAACTCACGACGAAATCGCTGACGGCCTGCGCAGTTTCCCCGGCCTTGAACACCGCATGGAGGAGGTCGCCCGGATTGGCCGCGTCCTCTTCGTGAACGACTCCAAGGCGACCAACGTCGATGCGGCGTCAAAGGCGCTGGCCTCGTTCGACAACATTTACTGGATCGCGGGCGGGCGGGCAAAACTTGGCGGCCTTGAAGGATTGGAAACTTTCTTCCCGAGGATCACGAAAGCTTACCTGATCGGGGAGGCGGAGGCGGACTTCGCGCACACGCTGGACGGCGCTGGCGTGGCTTACACGCGCTGTGGTGATATCGAGGCGGCG
>JBGSLP010000519.1:0-16144 GCA_041740655.1 Alphaproteobacteria bacterium | reverse complement strand
TCGCAGCCCGCTTACCCCTGGCGTGGGCGCATAACCTGCACGCCTGCCGCCGGTCAGCCCGGTACACCGGACAAGACCAGCGCGGCGACAGCGCAGATAGATGCGTTTGTTGGAGCAGCCGCAATAACGGATTTTGCCATTGTAGGCGGGGCCGTCATTTACAGCGGACCCAGCGAATGGTCGTATCGGCGGTTCATACTGCATTGCGCTCATCTGGCAAAGGCCGCAGGCGGCGTCGACGCCTTTGTGATCGGCTCGGAAATGCGCGGCCTCACATGGGTGCGCGACGGCGTATCGAGCTATCCGTTCGTTGCGGCGCTCGTGCAACTCGCCGCAGATGTGAAATCCGTTTTGCCTGACGCAAAAATTACCTACGCGGCGGATTGGAGCGAATATTTCGGGCATCAACCCGCCGACGGCTCAGGCGATGTCCATTTCCACCTCGACCCGTTATGGGCCTCGCCTGACATTGACGCCATTGGTATCGACGTATATTGGCCGCTCGCCGACTGGCGCGATGGAACCAGCCATGCGGATTACCTCGCTGGGCGCCGCTCCGTTAACGATCCGGACTATCTCGGCGCCAACATCGCGGGCGGGGAGGGTCATGACTGGTACTACGCCAGCAACGCCGACCGCGACGCGCAGGTCCGTACGCCCATCACCGACGGCGCTTACGCCAAACCGTGGGTGTTCCGCTTCAAGGATTTGAAATCGTGGTGGACAAATGCCCATTACGACCGCCCTAGCGGGGTCGAGGCCAGCTTGCCCACGCCGTGGATTGCGCAGTCCAAGCCGTTCTGGCTGATGGAACTCGGCTGCCCGGCCGTCGACAGAGGCGCCAACCAGCCGAACGTTTTCTTCGATCCCAAAAGCGTCGAGAGCGCGCTGCCGTATTACTCGCGCGGCGTGCGCGACGACCTGATGCAGCGTCGTTACCTGCAGGCCTTTCAGAACCGCTTCGACCCAGCCCGACCGGGGTTTGATAGCGCAGCCAATCCGGTGAGCGTTGTCTATGGAGCGCGGATGGTCGAGCCATCGCGCATGTTCGTCTACACCTGGGACGCCCGGCCTTTCCCCGCATTTCCCAACAACCTGAACGCATGGAGCGATGGCGCGAACTGGAAGTTTGGGCACTGGCTCAACGGCCGATTGTCGGGCGCGCCGCTAGGCGAGACGGTCGCCGCCATTCTCCGCGACGCGGAGTTCAGCGATTATGACGCGTCCGAACTCGCAGGTCATATGCATGGCTATGTGATCGACCGCGTCATGAGCGCGCGCGATGCGCTGCAATCGCTTGAGCTTGCCTTCTTTTTCGACAGTCTGGAAACCGGCGGGGGCATCCGTTTTCGCCATCGCGGTCAGGCGGGCGCCGTGGCTATGCTCACGACCGACGATCTGGTTGAAACCAGCGCTGGCGCAGGCTTGCTGCAAATCACGCGCGGCCAGGAAACCGAACTGCCGCAAACGGTCAAACTCACCTACACGGATGCGGGCAAGGACTATGAGCAGGGGGCGGCGGAGGCGCGTCGGCTGGCCATGCGCTCCGGTCGCGTCAGTCAGGCGAGCGTTGCGGCGGTCATGGATTACGCTCAGGCGCAGGGCATTGCGCAGAAATGGCTGCATGAGACGTGGGCTGCCCGAGAGACCGCCTCGTTCACCCTGCCGCCCTCACGACTGGCGTTTGAGGCGGCGGATACCCTGAACATCATGGCGAACGGGCGCGCCTTCGAGTTGCGGATCACGGAGACATCCGTTGGCGAGGCTATCAGCGTGGATGCGCGCAGCTCGTCCTCTCACGTTTATGACCGCGTTGCGTTATCCGCGCGAACGGCGTCATCGGGCGAGCCGGTTGTCTACGGCCCAACCGTTACCGCCTTTATGGATTTGCCGCTGATTACCGGGCTGGAGACGCCGCAGGCCGGACGCATCGCTGCGTTTCAGTCGCCATGGCCGGGCGGAGCCGCGTTTTACCGCTCCGTTTCCGGCGAGGGCTTTTCGCTCAACACTCTTGTCTCGTTTCCGGCGGTGATGGGCAAGACCCTGACAAATATCGCGGAAGGCCCTACTTCCCGGTGGGATAGGGCGTCGCGGATCGCCGTTCAGCTTTTCAACGGCGAGCTGCAATCCGTTCCCGCACTCGATCTGCTCGCCGGGGCCAATATTGCGGCGATCGAGAATGCAGACGGCGAATGGGAAGTTTTGCAGTTCGAGACGGCGGTCCTGACCGGTCCTCGCACGTACGAACTTCGCGGACTGCTGCGCGGCCAATACGGCACCGAGCGCGCGATGCGGCAACTCGTCATGCCCGGCGCTAGGTTTGTGCTCATCGACGCCGCCGTTGCGGAAAGTGAGATGACGCTCGATGAAATTGGCCGCGCCTTTACGTGGACATACGGCCCCGCGCCGAGGGCCGTGGGCGATTCTGCCTTCACCACCGAAACCCGCGCGTTTTCCGCCGCCGGTCTGCGCCCGTTGTCGCCCGTCCATATTCGCGGAGTGCGCACCGACGGCGATCTTGCGATCTCATGGATCAGGCGCACGCGGATCGGCGGCGACGCCTGGGAGGCGCCAGATGTTCCGCTGAATGAGGAACGGGAGGCCTACGAGGTCGACATCATGGACGGCGCAACCGTCGTTCGCACCATCGTCGCATCCGCGCCATCAGCGATTTACACCGCTGCCGAGCAGGTCGCCGATTTCGGCGCCGAGCAATCCAGCGTCACGTTAAGCGTTTGCCAGTTGAGCGCGATTGTCGGGCGCGGCGCTGCACGCACAGCGACCATCTGATCATGGCTCGCCCCAGTTTGCCGCAAATCAAGTTTCCCGCGCCGCGCCCAGCGAAAGCGTCGGCAGTTCAAAAACTAAGGAGAGCGATGTCAGAAAATCATTCGAGCGTAGATGGGGCTCTCGCAACCAGTCTCATTTCGGCTCCCGCGTGGGCGCCGTGGCTTAGCGAGGTCAACCAGCTTTTGACGACAGCCTCGCTCGGCGTTGGCCTCGTGCTCGGCGCCGGGCGGCTGTGGCTATTCCTGCGCGAACGCCAGCGGCGCTAGCCGCGACCGCACGCTCACCGACGCATTGGCCGCCTCAGGGCGGCTTTTTTTATGGAGGCGACATTGAAAGAAAATTTCTCCGCCGCGCTGAAGCATGTCCTGAAATTTGAGGGCGGCTACAGCGACCATCCGCTCGACCCGGGCGGCGCGACAAATCTGGGCATCACCAAACGCACGCTGGAGCGGTTTCGGAAGCGATCCGTCACCAAGGCGGAGGTGAGGGCGCTGAAGCTGTCCGAAGCCGCTGCCATCTACCGTCGCGATTACTGGAATCTTGTCGCCTGCGACCGACTCCCGCCGGGAATTGATCTCGCGGCGTTCGATTGTGCTGTCAATCAGGGCGTCGGACGCGCGCGCAAATATCTGCAGCAGGCGGCGCGGGTGCGCGTCGATGGCGCGGTCGGCGAGCGGACGCTTGCAGCGGTGAAAGCTGCAGACAAACGGGCGCTGCTGCTCGAATTCATGGCGCTGCGCATGCGGCACTACGGCCTTCTCGGGCGACTGTTTGCAGCCTTCGGTCTCGGTTGGTCGCGCCGTCTGATGGCGACGATGGCCGAAGCGCTCGCGCTCCAGCGCGCCAAGACTCCGAACCCCAAGCCGAAAGTTTAACCACCAAAGGAGAGATACTTATGCGTTTTATCCTTGATCGTCTGAAAGAACCTTCCACGTATGCAGGAGCGGCGGCGCTGTTTGCCGGGCTTGGCATTTTCGGCCTGAGTGAAGATGACTGGAATCAAGTTTTCGGCGCGCTTGCGTCATTTGCTGGCATAGCCGCAATCATGCTCGGCGAGAGCGGAGACGATTACGAAATCGGCTCTGACGAGTAACCAAGATTGCGCGCCGCAACCGCTGCGGCGCGTTTTTATGGGTCATATAACTGGCGAGTAACGCATTCATGATATATTCAGCGATAAAGACATAATTTTTCGATGCCGGGGGAGAATGGGCGTCGCAATGCCGAAAATGAAAATACGACTGGCTGTGCTGACCTGTTTGGCGATTGTCTCAACGCCAAGCAATGTACAAGCGGGGTGCGTAAACTCCTGGTCGTCACGAGATTACAAATCCATTGGCCAGGTGCAGTCCGAAATCCAGTCGCGTTTTGCACGGGCACGGATTATCAATGTCCAGTTGTGCGGCACGGGGCCGGGAGCACGCATTCGCGTTGTCATCGACACCGGCCGGGACATCAAGACGGTGACCGTCGGTGCAAAGTGAGGGCTAGAGTTTGCGGCTTCTAGTGATCGAAGACGATAAAGACCTTAACAGGCAGCTGGTTTCGGCCCTCAGCTTTGCGGGCTACGCCGTCGATAGCGCTTTCGATGGCGAGGAAGGTCATTTCCTCGGCGACACCGAACCTTACGACGCTGTAATCCTCGATCTCGGCCTGCCGAAGCGCGACGGCATTAGCGTGTTGGAAAACTGGCGCCGCGATAACCGCAAGATGCCCGTCCTAGTGCTCACCGCTCGCGACCGCTGGAGCGATAAAGTCTCGGGGATGGACGCCGGGGCCGACGATTACGTCGCAAAACCGTTTCATATGGAGGAGTTGCTCGCGCGAGTGCGGGCGCTTTTGCGGCGCTCGGCCGGGCTTGCAAAATCGGAGATAGAGTGCGGGGAGTTGCGGCTTGACACGAAATCCGGTCGCGTCACCGTTAGCGGTCAGCCAATCAAGCTCACTTCGCTGGAATATCGACTTCTTGCGTATCTGATGCACCATCAGGGCCGCATCGTATCGCGCGGGGAACTTGTAGAGCACTTGTATGAGCAGGATTTCGACCGCGACTCGAACACGATTGAGGTGTTCGTCGGTCGGCTGCGACGCAAAATTCCCGCCAACCTGATTCTGACGATGCGAGGTCTCGGCTATTGTTTGACGAACCAGAGCCCAGATGCCTAACTCTCTCGCATTCCGCCTGTTCGTCTCCTTTGCCGTCTGGTCGCTCCTGGTATTGCCTGTTACCGCTCTGGTGCTTGTGAGCGGCTATCGAAGCCAAATCGAGATTGGCTTCGATGACGATCTCAGCGTCTATCTCACCTATCTGATCGGCAGCACCTACCCAGATAAGGGGACCGAGCTGAAAGCGCCTAATCTCGGCGAAGCCAGATTTCTCCTCCCGCTTTCGGGTTACTATTGGCAGATCAAGCCCCTCGGCGTACCGCAGCCGACCATCATCCAATCCGAGTCGCTGGTGTCGGAAGTCCTCAAACTTCCGAGCGAACTTGGCGTCAACCCCGATGCTCAGCTCATTCGCGTGGCTGAGGTAGACGGCCCTGATGAGCAGAAACTGCGCGTCATGGAGCGCGAAGTTTCCTACAGCGACGGCGATCAACAGCAATCCTATTCTTATGCCATCGCGCTGGATAAAAGCGGCGCGGAGGAAGCGATCTACGATTTTACCACGACGCTCATCCTTAACCTCGTAGTATTGGCTGGAGGGCTCATGCTCGCGACGTTCTTCCAGGTGCGTTATGGCCTTTGGCCTTTGCGCGACATCGGAAAACGGCTCTCAGCGATTCGCTCGGGCGAGGCGGAGCGCTTGGAGGGCGTGCTCCCTCAGGAAATTCTCCCTCTGCAGGAAGAGCTGAACGCGCTCATCCAATCGAACGCGCATATCGTGGATCGCGCACGCACCCATGTCGGCAATCTTGCCCACGCGCTGAAAACGCCTCTGAGCGTAATCATCAACGAGGCTCAGTCGAGCAACGCCCCCTACGCTGAAAAAGTGATCGAGCAGGCGAGCTTGATGCGCGAGCAGATCGACCATCATCTCAATCGCGCCCGCATTGCCGCCCGATCCGGCATCATCGGGAGCGTCACGCCGGTGAAGCCGGTAATCATCGGGCTAGCGAATGCACTCGAGAGAATTAATCGCGATAAAGGTCTGCGTTTGATTGTCGACTGCCCGACCGATGTGAAATTTCAGGGTGAAAAGCAGGACCTTGAGGAGATGGTCGGCAATCTTATGGACAATGCGTTCAAGTGGGCCCAATCATCCGTGCGTGTGACGGTCGCAATGTCACTCTCCAATCCGAAACTGCTGACGTTATCCGTCAGCGACGATGGGCCGGGGCTCACAGAAGAGCAGCGCGTTGCTGTCATCAAGCGCGGCCGACGTTACGATGAGACGCGACCCGGGACGGGCCTTGGCTTATCGATCGTCGCCGACCTCGCTCATCTTTATCAGGGCTCGTTTTGTCTTGAAAAAGCGGCCGAAGGCGGGCTGAAGGCGACCATAACCCTTCCATCGACTTGACGCGCAGCCGCAAAAATGCCGGATTGGCGTTCATAGTCGGACTCAATCGGCAATTGATTCGGCTTGTCTCGCATCCAGAACGATAGGACTTGGCTATGAAGGTTTATTCACTTCTCGCATCTGGCGTCATCGCCGCAATGCTTGCGAGCTGCGGCCCGGGCGGCATGACCAATCAGGATACCGGCACGGTTCTCGGCGCGGTTGGCGGGGGCATCATCGGCAATCAGTTTGGCTCAGGTAAAGGTCGCGTCGCTGCAACGGCTGCCGGCGTCATTCTGGGCGGCATCATTGGCAACCAGATCGGTCGCGACCTTGACGAAGAAGAGCGCCAGATGGCGATGGAAGCCGAGTATCAGGCTCTGGAATATGGCCGCGATGATGAGCCGCGCCGGTGGAAAAGCTCTCGCCAGGGCCGATATGGCGTGGTCAAACCCGGCCGCCGCTATACTTATCAGCGCCAAACCTGCCGCGAGTTCGAGCATGAAGTTTACATCGGCGGCGAGCCGGAAATCATGCGCGGAAAGGCCTGCCGTCAGAGTGATGGGACCTGGAAGCAGGTCTAGACTTCTGCGCTCTTGATTGTGATCCAGGGCGCCGTTGACCCCATAGCAGTTGCCTTATACATATCGGATCAGGTTCCGACGGCAACGGCTTGCGGCGATGATTTTATGGGCAATACTGGCATGTCTTACAGCGGCGATCGTCGTCTACGTCGTCACGCCCCTTTATCGTCGCAGCCATCAGGCTGCCGACGGCGCGCATGAAATCGAGCTTTATAAGGCGCAACTCGACGAAATTGCCATCGATGTGCGCCGTGGCGTTATATCTGAGATAGAAGCGGCTGACGTATCCCGCGAGATTTCCCGCCGTCTTCTGGCAGCGTCCGCAGGAAATCAGAAAGCAATCGAGAAATCGAAAAAGGGCGGCGTCAGTTCCAACTGGGCTACTGTTTCCGTTGCTGCCGCTGTCGCTGTCATAAGCCTCGCAATCTACATCTCCGTCGGATCGCCGCAGATGCCGGGGCAACCTCTTTCCGCGCGCCTTGAGGCGCCAGACGTGGCTGACAATGTCGAAGCCATGGTCGCGAAAGTCGAGGCTCGCCTGCGCAGTCATCCGGAGGATGGAACGGGTTGGAACGTCATTGCGCCGGTTTACATGCGGCTTCAACGGTTTGAAGATGCCGCCGAGGCTTTTGGCAAGGCGATGTCGCTGCTCGGTGAGACGCCCGAGCGTCTGGCGGGTTTTGGCGAGGCGTCTATCGCGGCCAGCGATGGCATAGCTTCCACGCTGGCGCGCTCCGCGTTGCAGAAGGCGCTTGAACAGCGGCCTGACCTGCTGCGCGCGCGTTTTTTCCTTGCGCTCGCGGATGAAAATCAGGGTGACAAGGCTGCGGCCCGTGCAGGCTACGAGAGGCTTCTAAAATCCTCACTTGCGCCCGAATGGAGGCAGGCCGTTGAGGGAAGACTTGCGGCGCTCGACGGCAAGTCTCTTCCGGAGCCGTCCGCTGCCGCAGATGCTGCTGAAACGCAGAAAAGAATCGAAGGCATGGTCGCAGGGCTTGCAGATCGGCTTGGGAGAAATGGCGGCGAAGTCAGCGAATGGCTTGGACTGGTTCGCGCCTACAGCGTGCTCGGCAAAAAAGAGGATGCGATGGCCGCAGTCGAGAAGGCCAAGACTCAGTTTGCCGGAAATCTGGACGCACTGAAGCAGATCGACGATTTCGCTGCGGCAATGGGTCTGAAGTCATAGGATGGCTCTAGTCATCCTGAAGAATGCGCTTGGCGTATTCACTCTCGAGGTTTGGTTTTATGACGCGCAAGCAAAGACGTTTGATCATGATTGGCGGGGGATTGACCCTGCTTGGCCTGTCCACCGCTCTCGTGCTGAACGCCATGAGCGAGTCGATCGTTTTCTTCCAGAGCCCAACTGATGCGGTCACGAAGAACCTCGACGGCAAGAGGTTCCGGCTTGGCGGCCTCGTCGAAGAGGGCAGCGTCAATCGGGGCGAGGGTACGACAGTGAAGTTTTCCGTGACCGACACCAAGTCCACCCTTCCAGTCACCTATTCCGGACTGCTGCCGGACCTTTTCAGGGAAGGGCAGGGTGTCGTCGCGGAAGGCAAGCTTGGGCCCGACGGCGTGTTTGTCGCTGATACTGTGCTTGCAAAGCATGATGAGAATTACATGCCTCCGGAAGTCGCGGAGGCTCTAAAGCGGCAGGGAGCATGGCGCGAAGGTGGCGCGGAAACGCCCGCCAAACCCGTGATACCGAACTGATGCACAAACAGGATTTCGGATGATTGTAGAAGCCGGCCATTTCGCACTTATTCTCGCGCTCGCCATTGCGGTTGTGCAGACCTGCGTTCCGTTCTGGGGCGCGCGCATTGGCGACGAGCGATTGATGCAGATGGCGGTTCCGGCGGCGTTTTCGCAGTTCGCGCTCGTGCTTTTTGCCTTCGTGGCGCTGATCTGGGCGTTTGTGGTTTCCGACTTCTCGGTGACCAACGTTTACGAGAACTCGCATTCGGCCAAGCCGCTCATCTACAAGATTTCGGGCACCTGGGGAAACCATGAAGGCTCCATGGTCCTGTGGGTTCTGATACTGGCCTTGTTCGGCGCGCTGGTCGCCGCTTTCGGGCGAAACCTGCCCATGCGCCTCCGGGCTAATGTTCTGTCCGTGCAAGGGGCAATATCACTCGCCTTCCTTATCTTTATCGTTGCGACATCGAACCCGTTCATTCGTCTCGACCCGGCCCCGTTCGAGGGCAAAGGGCTGAACCCGATTCTGCAAGACCCGGCGCTCGCATTTCATCCCCCATTCCTTTATGCAGGATACGTTGGCTATTCGCTGGCGTTTTCCTTTGCCGTTGCCGCGTTGATCGAGGGCCGCATTGACGCCGCCTGGGCGCGTTGGGTCAGGCCATGGACGCTTGCCGCCTGGTCATTTCTCACGGTCGGCATCGCGTTGGGGTCATGGTGGGCCTATTATGAATTGGGCTGGGGCGGCTGGTGGTTCTGGGACCCGGTCGAGAACGCCTCCTTCATGCCTTGGCTGGCTGGCACCGCGCTCCTTCATTCCGCAATCGTCATGGAAAAGCGTGACTCGCTCAAAATATGGACGGTGCTGCTTGCGATTGTGACTTTTGCCCTGAGCCTTGTCGGCACTTTTCTTGTGCGCTCTGGCGTTCTCACGTCGGTGCACGCCTTCGCGGTCGATCCGGAGCGCGGTGTTTTCATTCTCGCCATCATGGTGATTTTTACAGGCGGGGCGTTGACGCTCTATGCGTGGCGAGCGCCTGCGCTGCGGGCTGGCGGCGTGTTTGCGCCCATCTCGCGTGAGGGCAGCCTCATTCTCAACAATCTGCTGCTGACCGCTGCATGCGGCGTCGTATTCGTCGGCACCTTATATCCGCTGGCGCTCGAGGCCATCACGGGCGAGAAAATTTCCGTCGGCGCCCCGTACTTTAATGCGACCTTCCTGCCTTTGATAATGCCGCTGCTGCTGGCGATGCCGTTCGGGCCGATGCTGGCGTGGAAGCGGGGCGACATGGCGGCAGCGTTCCAGCGTCTTCTTGCGGCGGCAGTTATAGCTTTCATCGCGGGGATTGCGGTGCTCGCATCGCAGGAGCGTGGCCCATGGCTTGCCCCGATTGGGTTCGCGCTGGGAATATGGCTGATAGGCGGCGCGATTTCGGAAATTACTTCCCGCTGCCGTCTGTTTGAGGTTCCTTTGCGCGAAACGATTAGCAGGCTGGTCAATCTGCCGCGCGCGAACTTTGGATCGGCGCTTGCGCATCTTGGCGTTGGCGTCGCGGTGCTCGGCATCGTGGGGACGAGCGCATGGCAGGTTGAGCGGATCGCGGCGCTCAAACCGGGTGAGAAAATCGAAATCAGTGGCTATACGCTGTCGTTCCAGGGCGTAACGCCATCGCGAGGCCCAAACTATAAGGAACTGATAGGCACCTTCGAGGTGGCTTCAAACGGCGAAGTACTGGCGACGCTCCTTCCCTCGAAACGCGTCTATAGCGCTCCCCGAACGCAGACGTCGGAAGTCGGGATTTTGGCGACATGGGCGGGAGATGTATATATTGCGATTGGAGATGATCTCGGCGAGGGCGCTTACTCGGTGCGCGCGTATTTCCACCCGCTCGTGCGCTTGATCTGGATCGGAGCTTTGATCATGGCGTTTGGGGGTGTGCTGTCGCTGGCCGACCGCCGCCTGCGTGTCGGAGCGCCGCGACGGTCCAAGATCGCCCCGGCGCGCGGATTGGCGACATCCGGATGACTCGCTGGTGGACGATAGCTTTCGTCTGCGTGGCGCTATCCAGCAGCATGGCGCGTGCCGTTCAGCCTAACGAGGTTTTGGCGGATCCGGCTCTTGAGCAACGCGCGCGCTCGATATCAGCCGGACTGCGCTGCCTCGTCTGCCAAAATCAGTCGATTGACGACTCGGACGCCCCTCTTGCGCGCGACCTCCGCGTTCTTGTCCGCGAACGACTGAAAAGCGGCGACAGCGATGCCGAGGCTGTGAAATTCATAGTGGCGCGCTACGGCGAATTCGTTCTTCTGAGCCCGCCGTTTTCATTCTCCACCGCACTTTTGTGGTTTACCCCCGCATTGCTGCTGCTGTTCGGAATTTACTTTATCTATCGTTCCTCGCGAATTCCTATGACAACAGTCAAGACTTCCGACGCGTTATCCGAAGATGAACAAGAACAATTAAAAAAGATCGTTGGAACCTAATTAGGCCTCTTGGCTTTTACGGTGCTGTAATTGACTTCCGGCCGCTCGCGATTTTGAGATATATACTGCAATATTTTTCGTGTTGGCAGCCCGGTGACGGCAAGTCCGCTCATGATTTCAAACTGCCGTATAGCGTTTCGTGTGCCACGTCCAAGCTCGCCGTCGATATTTCCTTTGTACAAGGCTCGAGCTTTCAATTCGACTTGCAATTGCTGCACTTCGGCAGGCGTTTCCAATATCTGAGCAGATTTTAATTCATCGATAATATGCTTGAACGCTCTTGCATTGACGCCGGTGTTTGCGATCACATCAGGCTTCATTCGCTTGACCACGTGGCCCTGCCGCATGAAAAGCCGGGTTCGCGTGTAGGTGCCGACATTTATGGCGACCGCCACCGGCCCCTGCGGCGTATCCATCAGGATCGGCGATCCGGATGACGCCCCACCCGTGTCGCAGTCATGCAGGACAAGATCCTGCGAATCCGAAAAATGCTGCTGAATTGCCCGCCATTGCAGACTGAAGCTGCGGCTAACCGCGCAGGCGCCTGAATACGCCAGCTTCCAGTGCTGATAATCCCAGTGATACGCAACCTGAAAGATTTTCTTTTCGGCTGTCGCCTGAGCCAGCTCCGTCACACTTTTTGGCTGAACGTCCAACACCCCAAAACTGCAGATTGGCCGCTCAAGTCGCGCTAAAGCCCAGTCGAGCGGTGCCGAAAGTGGCGGCTCCTGATTGAATTTTGTGGTGCCGACGGCGACGAAGTTTTTCTCCACGCCTTTCCTGCTTCCAGCCAAGCCCGACGAGGTTGAAACCTTGCCGTAATCGAGGCGGAAACTAAGTGATGAGATCGCGGGGAGTTTGGCGGCTTTCGTCTGAAACAGGCAATGCGCCGCCGTCGCCACGACATCAGGGGCGACGCAAAAAGCGGTGCACAGGGTTTGGCTGACCGGCTCGTAGATCATTCCGATCTTGCCTTCGAGACCGCTATATTTTTCAGGCAGCTCCTGTCGATCATCCTCGCCAAAAATGGCGACTGACTGAACGTTGGTTCTGGGCGCCGGATCGAGGGGATAAACCGGCCCGCCCGCCGCCGCTGGCTGCAATATCGCAATAATCGAAAAAAAGGCGCTCAACAGAATAATCTGGAGCGTCTGAGACTTACAACCCGTAAACTTAGCCTTTTTCGTCAACACCGACCCCGTAAGGACAAAACTTTCCGCAGCATTACTAAAATTTAATGCTGCGGAAACGGCGTCGTAAGCCGTAAGCAATTATATCCGTTATTCACTATGTCGCCAAATCGAAACGAGGTGAATAACAATGTCTGAAGTTGAAGCAAAGAAAGTGTTGCCAACCAGCGGCGCAGGTGGCGGCAAAATGCGCGCTGGAGCTGCGGCCGTGCTGCTTGGAGCCGGTTTGCTCGGCGGCGCGCTCCTAAGCCCGATCCCACAAGCCCTGTTCAGTTCAAAGCCAGCTGTCGCCCAGAGCATGGCGAACGCTCCTTTCAGTTTTGCCGATCTGGCGGAAAAAATCCGTCCTGCCGTGGTAAGCGTCTACACAAAGAATGGTTCCTCATTCCGTAGCTCTGGCGGGCCAGGAGGCCCAGGTGGACGTGGCGGCCCCGAGAATTTCAACTTTGACGACCTGCCCCCAGGCCATCCATTCCGCGAATTTTTCGAGCAGTTCAAGCGTGGTCCTGGCGCGCAGCCGGATGAAGGCAACAGACCGGCGCGCGCTCAAGGCTCTGGCTTCCTCATCTCGCGTGACGGCTATATCGTGACGAACAACCACGTCATCGACAAAGCCGACGAGATCAGCGTGACCTTCGAGAATGAGCAGAAATATGATGTCGAACTTGTCGGCACCGACACACGCACGGACATTGCGCTGCTGAAAGTCAAGGGCGGCAAGGAGTTCGACAACTACCTCGAATTTGCGAATGACAGCCCTCGCGTCGGCGACTGGGTGCTGGCGGTCGGCAACCCATTCGGTCTCGGCGGCACCGTGACGGCTGGCATCGTGTCTGCGATGAGCCGTGACATCGGCTCTGGCCCATATGATTATCTACAGATCGACGCGGCCGTTAACCGCGGCAACTCCGGTGGTCCGTCCGTCAACCTGAAAGGCCAGGTTATCGGCGTCAACACCGCGATCTTCAGCCCGAGCGGCGGCAATGTGGGCATCGCGTTTGCGGTTCCTGCAGAGTTGACGCGGGAAGTTGTCGATGCGCTCCGGAAGGGCGGCAAGGTCAGCCGCGGCTGGCTGGGCGTCACCATCCAGAACGTAAGTGAAGACATTGCGGAAAGCCTCGACCTGAAAGAGCCCAAAGGCGCGCTCGTCACCAAAATCCTCGAGGACGGCCCAGCGGCCAAGTCGGACATCAATGTTGGCGACGTTATCGTTGAGGTAAATGGCAAGGCAATTGACGACTCGCGTGATCTTGCGCGTACCGTTGCATCCATGCAGCCTGACGCGGATACTAAAGTTGTCGTCTATCGCGATGGCAAGCGGCGTGACCTCAGCATCAAGCTCGGAACATTCCCAAGTCAAGACCAACTGGCGGCGCTCGACCCCGAGGAAAAAGAGACTGAGGAGCTGAACGATCTCGGTCTTGCCCTGTCCCCCGCGAGCGAGGTTCCAGGCGCAGGCTCCAAGGGCGTAGCGATAGTCGAGATTGACCCGGCCTCGGACGCGGCCGAGAAGGGCTTGAAGAAGGGCGACGTGATCCTGGAGATTGGCGGCGAGCCGGTTTCGTCGGCAGCCGACGTCACGTCCGGCATCCGCGACGCTAAAGATAAAGGCAAACGCGCCGTGTTCATGCAGGTTAAGTCAAAAGATCAGACGCGGTTTGTCGCGCTTTCGCTGGCTGACGCCAAAGGCAAGAACAGCGACAAAAAGCCGAACTAATCTCGGCTCTCGACATTCTCCCCGTCGCGGCGCAAGTTGCGGCGGGGTTTTCAATTAGAACGGTAAATTCAGGTTCATCGCCATGCGAGTTTTGATCATCGAAGATGACGCCAAAACCGCCGCTTATCTTGAAAAGGCGCTGAAAGAAAGCGGCCACTCAGCCGAAATCGCAGAGGATGGCGAGGCTGGACTTGAGGCTGCAATTTCAAGCGAGTTCGACGTCTTGATCGTCGACCGCATGCTTCCGAAGCAAAACGGTCTGGCCGTCATTCAGGCTCTGCGCAAAAAGAATATCCAGACTCCCGCGCTGGTTTTAAGCGCATTGGGGGCGGTCGACGATCGTGTGCAGGGTCTGCGGGCTGGCGGCGATGATTACCTTGCCAAGCCTTTCGCGTTTTCAGAGCTTCTGGCGCGTGTCGAGGCGTTGGCGCGCCGGGCGTCTCCCGAGGAGTCTGCGTCGCGCTATATCGTTGGCGATCTCGTGCTCGACCGGCTAACCCACAAAGTGACCCGCAAGGGCGAGGCCGTCCAGCTTCAGCCGCGCGAGTACAGGCTCCTGGAATATCTCATGAAGAATGCCGGCCAGGTTGTCACCCGGACGATGCTGCTTGAAAATGTGTGGGATTATCATTTTGATCCTCAGACCAACGTGATCGACGTGCACATTTCGAGGCTGCGTGCGAAAATCGACAAGAATTTTGATACGCCTCTCCTCCAGACGGTTCGAGGCGCGGGGTACATGATTGGTGGCGGGCTCGCTTAATCTCTTGCGTACGACAGCGTTCCGGCTTTCGCTGCTTTACGTGGCGATTTTCGGAGCCGCCGCCGCCGCCGTTGTCGGCTACACCTACTGGAATGCGCAGACGCTGGTCTCCCGTCAGACCGACAGCACCATCGAGGCGGAGTTGCGCGGTCTCGCCGAGCAGTACGCTCTTGGCGGATTGCAACGCCTCATGCAGAGCGTCGCCGAACGCAGTTCAACCCCCGGCAGCAGCCTTTACCTCCTCACGGACGCCAAAGCTGACCGATTGGCTGGAAACTTGCGCACCGTCAGCCCGGATTTGTGGAGCGCGCTGGGGCAGGTCGAATTCACCTATCGGCGTCCGAGCGCGGACGGCTTTGAAGATCGAATGGCGGTGGTGCGCGTTATCCAGTTGCAGGGCGGTTATCGCCTGATCGTTGGACGAGACGTCGAGGAGCGGCGCGAGTTCGCAAGTTTGATCGGCAGGGCTGCGCTCTGGGTTTTAGCGACCTTGCTTCTCACGGGCGCAGGCGTGGGTCTGTTCGTTGGGCGCAAACTTTTGCGCCGGGTGGAAACCCTGAGCACTCAGAGTCATGCCATCATGGCGGGCGACATGCGCGGCCGCATCGCGCTCGACGGCTCGAATGATGAGATCGACCAACTGGCCAAGGATCTCAACGGCATGTTCGATCGGATCGAGCGGCTGATGAGTGGGCTGCGGGAGGTCTCCGACAACATCGCGCATGATCTCAAAACCCCACTTAATCGCCTGCGCAATCGGGCGGAAGAGGCGCTTCGCGAGGGCGGCGACGCCAGGCATTACGAGGAGGCGCTCCGCGACACCATCGAGGAGGGCGATGATCTCATCCGCACGTTCGATGCACTGCTGAACATCGCCCACATGGAAGCCGGA
The DNA here is from genome assembly GCA_041740655.1 of Alphaproteobacteria bacterium. GTDB lineage: Bacteria > Pseudomonadota > Alphaproteobacteria > Rhizobiales > Rhodomicrobiaceae > JAWXCE01. The sequence continues at coordinate 527 of JBGSLP010000519.1, read as the reverse complement.
GCGCGAAGCGTTTCCCGCACCGAATTCGACGTTTCCGAGATCGCGCGCGATGCCGCTGAACTCTACGAGCCGGTTGCCGAGGCGCAAGGGTTGTTTATCCTCTTTGGCGGCGAGCAATCGGCCCGGGTCAGCGGAGAGCGGCAGCTCATTGCCCAGGCGATTGCAAACCTTCTGGACAACGCGATCAAATACGGTGCCCCGAGTATTGAGGGCGCGCGGCGTGTGATTGAAATCAGCGTCCGGCCGCGCGACGCGATGGTCGAGATCGCGGTATCGGATCATGGGCCTGGAATACCGCCAGACCAGCGCGCGAAGGCTCTGGAGCGCTTTGTCCGGCTGGAGGCGAGCCGCTCGAAACCGGGCAGCGGTCTTGGCCTCAGCCTCGTGGCGGCGGTCGCCCGCTTACATGACGGCTACGTAAGGCTTGAAGATAATGAACCGGGCCTTAGAGTGGTGCTGGGCGTTCGCGGCTTGAGCGACAAGCAGACCCAAGGCTCCGACGCAGTGCCCGCAAAAGACACGATCCA
>JBGSLP010000518.1:0-3108 GCA_041740655.1 Alphaproteobacteria bacterium | reverse complement strand
TCTGCGGCTGAAGGGCGGCGATCCGTTCATTTTCGGTCGCGGCGGCGAGGAAATCGAAGAACTGGCGCGCGAGGGCATCCCGTTTCAGGTGGTGCCCGGCATCACGGCGGCGGCAGGCTGCGCGGCGTATGCGGGTATTCCGCTCACCCATCGCGACCACTCACAGACCTGCATTTTCGTCACCGCGCACATGCAAAAAGACGGCGCGCTCGATCTGAACTGGGATGTTCTGGTGCGCCCTCAACAGACCCTCGCCATCTATATGGGGTTATCGACGCTTGGTGCGCTGACGGGAGAGCTTATACGGCGCGGCGCGGCGCCCGATCTGCCCGTCGCGGTTGTCGATAACGGAACGCGCCCCAATCAGACGGTGGTGATTGGAGCGCTCGCCGATATTGCGGAGAAAACCGCCGCCGCCGGGCTGCAGGGACCAGCGATGGTCATTGCGGGCACGGTGGTAAGCCTGCGCGAAAAGCTGGCCTGGTTCGGCGCAAACGCGCGCGAGGCCATTCAAAACTGAATGCATTTTATGGAATTTCGCGTTTAAACGCGTACAGCTCCACAGACCCGTTACACCTCGTGGCGGTTTGGCAACATTTGGTTACAAAGTTGCCATAAGCCCAAGCGGGTAAAGGCATGAAACCTTGAAGAAAGTCGCGGTCTGAAAATCGCGCCGAGGCGAAAAAGCTCTGATTTTGCTTAACTTTTGGGCGAATCGAATTTCGATTTAGAAAAGATTAATGCCCCCTCCCCCGCAATTAAGCCGAAGTTTGCCCAAAACTGCCCTCTTGGCGCGTCGATTATGACAGGTTAACAATGAGAACAGGAAAACGGAGCGCGATGTTTAGGCGCGTCCGACACCAAAATGGGCATTCCGGGGGGAACCTTATGAAACGCGTTCAGTCACATCTCAAAATAGGCGCAAGCGCCGCCGCTATCGTGGCCACATTCGCCGCATTCTCACCAGCCTTCTCCGGCGCTTTCGCGCTGCGCGAACAATCGGCTTACTATCAGGGTATGTCATACGCAGGCGCGGCGGCGGGCAATGAACTCAGCTCGATGTTCTGGAACTCGGCAGCAGCCGCAGCAGCGCCGGGCTTCAATACCGAAAGCCATGCTTCACTCATTGTTCCAAACAGCAGCCTGGAGGCGACGGGCGGCGCGTTCACAGATGTGGCGGGTCTTAATGATAGATCAGGCGACATCGGCGACGGCGTGGTTCTCCCTGCAAGCTATGCGAACTATCAGGTTAATGAAAAACTCTTCCTTGGCCTGGCGATCAACACTCCTTTCGGTCTTGGTACGAAGCCAGATGATACGGACTGGGCAGGCTCTCCAATCGCCATAACCTCTGAGGTTTTTTCGATCAACGTTAACCCGACGCTTGCGTACAAGCTGACCGACTCGCTAACGATCGGCGTTGGCGCTCAACTTCAATATATCGACGTACGGCTTACCAACGGCGATAATCCACTTGTGGCTGGCGTGCAGGGGCGTGAAATAAAGGGCGACGATTTTGGCTTTGGCGGAACTGCTGGCGTGATCTGGAAGCCTTTGCCTGGCACCCAGATCGGCCTTGGCTATCGGTCCGCGATCGAGGTTAATCTCGAAGGCGATTTCAAAGGGTTCAGCAACGTGCTCGGGCCGACAAGTCAGCGCGTCACCGCAGATTTCATGCTTCCAGAGCTTGTCTCCCTAGGCCTGCAACAGCGCTTGACCGATCAATGGACGGCTTTCGGAACTGTGGAGTTCACCAATTGGGATCGTGTTGGCACGGTGCCCATCAAAGCCAACGTGCCTGTAAACAACGGCACCATTGACGTCCTTGAGTTGAACTATCAGGATGGCTGGTTTTACTCTTTGGGTCTTGAATATAAATACAATGAAAAATGGACGTTCCGCACCGGCCTTGCTTATGAGGAAACACCCATTATCGACGATGAGCGTAACGTGTTCTTGCCAGACGCTAACCGCATTTGGCTGAGCTTTGGCGCGACACACAAGTACAGCGATCGCATCACGGTTGATCTCGCCTATACGCATATTTTCGCCGAAGATACAAAACTGTGCCGTGAAACAGGTGTTTCCGAGGGGATTCCAACTGCTGTGCCCTGCTCGGCTGCGGCAGGAACCGAGTTGATCCGCGCCGAAGGCGAGGCTAGCGTCGATATCGTATCAGCCAGTTTGAAAATGAAAATGGGTAGCATTCATTCGCCGCTTGAGCCGCTGAAGTAAGTTCAGAGCAACTCGTGCGCATGTCGCGCGGGCATATCCGAGGAAATCCTGGCCAACGTCATCGACGTTGGCCTTTTTTATGGCCCGCTCGCGCATCTGGCCCGCCTGTGATAATCTGCGTTGCTTCCCGGAGCGAAACGCGTGACGCAATTGCACACGAAATTACAGAACAAGCGCATCCTGCTGATCATCGGCGGCGGCATCGCGGCGTATAAATGCCTCGATCTCATCCGCCGTTTGCGCGAGGCGGGCGCGCATGTTCAGCCCGTCATGACCAAATCGGCGCACGAGTTCGTCACGCCGCTCAGTGTCGCAACGCTCGCCGAAACGCCCGTTTTCTCCGAGCTTTTCAATCTGAAGGACGAGGCGGAGATCGGCCATATCCGCTTGTCGCGCGAAGCCGATCTCATCATCGTAGCTCCGGCCACAGCAAACCTGATCGCTAGGATGGCGCATGGGCTGGCCGACGACCTCGCAACGGCTGTTATGCTCGCGTCAAACAAGCCGATCCTTGCTGCGCCTGCCATGAACTGGCGGATGTGGGAAAACCCGGCCACAAAACGCAATCTCGCGCAATTGAAAGCAGACGGCATTCATTTCATCGGCCCGGATGAGGGCGCGATGGCGTGCAACGAGCATGGCCTCGGTCGCATGTCCGAACCGGTCGCAATTCTTGAAGCTGCAGCGCGCATTCTCAGTTCATCGCAACACGCGCCGCTTGCTGGCCAGCATGTGCTTATCACCGCCGGGCCGACCTTTGAGCCGATTGATCCAGTGCGATATGTCGGGAATCGCTCATCCGGCAAGCAGGGCTACGCGATAGCCGCCGCTGCGCGCGCCACGGGCGCTCGGGTGACCCTGATCGCCGGCCCC
>JBGSLP010000517.1:0-1773 GCA_041740655.1 Alphaproteobacteria bacterium | reverse complement strand
GATCGACGCGAAATTTCCGCTGGAGGCTTTCGAGGCGCTGCGGCTGGCGCAAGGGGACGCGGCCCGGCGCGAGGCTGGCCGGCGCGTGCGCACGGATGTCGGCAAGCATATCGACGATATCGCGGCGAAATACGCGCTGCCCGGCGAGACCCAGGACACGATGCTGATGTTCGTGCCGTCCGAGTCGATCTACGCCGAATTGCACGAGACGTTCTCCGACGTTTTGCAGCTGGCGCATCGGGCGCGGGTGGTCATCGTGTCGCCCAACATGCTGATGCTCGCGGTGCAGACCATGCAGGCGATCCTCAAGGATGCGCGCATGCGCGACGAGGCGGGCCTCATCCAGCGCGAGGTCGCCTTGCTCACGGTGGACGTGAACCGCCTGCGCGAGCGCGTGCTCGACATGCAGCGCCACTACGGCCAGCTAGGCGAGGACGTGGAGAAAATCCTCACCAGCAGCGACAAGATCGCCAGCCGCGGCCGCAAGATCGAAACGCTGGAGTTCGACGCCGCCCCACCCACGCGCATCGAGGCGGCGGAGTAATTTTAGCCTAAGCCATTGTTATAAATATGATTATCATAAAGATGCGCCACAAGGCATTTTTTTGTGATAACTGTATATTTCACAATAGGTTATACGAGAATGGATTTCCCTGAGCTAGAGCTTGATCAGCGGCGGCAGCTTATAGATACCCAGCAGCGTTTCGAGGCATGGCGTGAGGCTGAAAGGGCTTTCCGTGAAAGATATAAGGGAACAATGGCTTGGAAAGCAGTCAAAGGTAAAGACTACCTATACCGTATTGTAAGCTCTTACCGCCAAAAATATATCGGCCCCCGGTCTCCCGAAACGGAAAGTCTGAAGAATGACTACACAACCTCTCGGACAAAACAGCGTGCCCGTATCACGCGAATGCTCAATGGGGTTAAAAGGTCGGCGCCTCTCAATCGTGCGTTAGGGCTTGGACGAGTTCCTCGCGTCGCCGCCGATGTCCTGCGGGTTCTTGATAAAGCGGGCCTACTCGGCAAGGGTTTATTTATAGTCGGTACGCACGCGCTCTTTGCTTACGAGGCGAAGAGTGGAATTATTCTATCGCCCGACCTGCTTGAAACCCGTGATCTGGATTTGCTGGCGGATGTTCGCTCCAGGCTCGTTCTGGCGGTTGAGGATCAAAAGAGAGAGGGGGTTCTCGCCACTATAAAAAAAGCCGATAAGTCTTTCGAGGTGCAGCGCGATTTGTTTCGCGCAATCAATTCCGACGGTTACTTCGTGGATATTATCCGGCCTTTGCAAAAAAATGAACCGCTCGTTAGCGAGTACGACCTTGGCGGTATCGTCCCCGCAGGCATCGATGGATTAAAATGGCTCGTGAACTCTCCGCGATTTCAAGCTACTGCTATCGCAGAGGATGGTTTGCCAGTCTGGATGTGTTGCATTGATCCGAGGGCATTTGCTCTGCATAAGTTGTGGGTATCAAAGCAGGAAAGCCGGGACGTTATCAAAAAGCGCCGTGATGCAATTCAAGCGACCGCCGTTGCTGATATTGCCATACGTCTGGGTCTGAAGTTTAACTCGAAGGAGTTAAGCGCGATGCCTGCGCAGCTTGTCTCGGAGTGGCGGACATTGATATGAGTTAGTTGCTACCCCCCGGTAACCGGCGGGAAGAAGGCGATCTCGTTGGCGCCGTCCAGCGTTGCGTCGTGCTTGACGTGGCGCTGGTTGACGGCGGCGCGGATGACCTCGGCGCGCTCGAACGCCGATTCGAACTCCGGCCC
>JBGSLP010000516.1:0-2693 GCA_041740655.1 Alphaproteobacteria bacterium | reverse complement strand
AATGCTCGATAGTCTGAGAAAAGGCGCAGGCGGCTGGGCCGCGAAAATACTGTTGGTGCTGCTCATCGCAAGTTTTGCCGTATGGGGCATTGCGGATGTGTATACCGGCTTCGGGCGCCAGTCGCTGGCGAGTGTCGGCGGACGCGATATATCGACCCGTGAATTCGAACGCGCCTATCAGAACCAGCTGCGCTCCCTGTCCAATCGCATCGGACGCCAGATCACGTCCGAGGAAATCCGCGCGATGAATTTCCCGGACCAGGTTTTGCGGCAGTTGATCGGCGGCTCCGCCCTCGACTGGCACGCGGCGCGCATGCGCCTTGGCGTCACGGACGAAGCCGTCGCCGCGCAGATCAGGGCCGAGGAAGGCTTTCATGATTCGAGCGGCAACTTCAGCCGGGACCGGTTTGTCGCGGTTTTGCGGGATAACAATCTGTCCGAGGCCGCATATGTCGAGGACGAGCGGCGACAGGCCGTGCGCGCGCAATTGCTGGAAACGGTTACATCGCCTGCACAAACCCCGCAGGTTCTGATCGACGCGATCAATCGCTACCAGAATGAAACGCGGGTGATCAAATTCGTCACCATGCCTGACACGGCGGCCGGCGAGATCCCTGAGCCGACGGACGATCAGGTAAAGACCTTTTACGATACCAATCAGGGGCGTTTCACGCTCCCGGAGTATCGCAAGTTCACGGCCCTGGCGGTTACGCCCGCCACGCTGACATCGAAAGTCGAGGTTAGCGAAGACGAGATAAAGGCGGCTTACGAAGCCCGTAAAGACAGCTTCGGCACGCCGGAGAGGCGCAAGGTCCAGCAGATTGCCTTCCCCGACATGGCCGCCGCCGAGGCTGGCCGCGCCAAGCTTACTGCGCCCGGCGCCGATTTCGTCGCCATCGCCAAGGAGCTTGGGTTCAGCGCCACAGACATAGATCTGGGGCTGACGACAAAGAGCGGGCTTACCGATAAAAAAGTGGCGGAAGCAGCGTTCAGCCTCAACAAGGACGAGATCAGCCAGCCCATCGACGGCGCGCTCTCTCTCGTCGTGTTGCGCGTCACGGACATCATCCCCGGATTCGTCAAAAGCTACGATGATGTGAAGACCGAACTGCGCGAAAGCCTCGCATTGGAAAAAGCGCGGTCAGAACTCACGACACTCGTCAACAACATCGAGGATCGTCGGGCAGGCGGCGCAAATCTGGTCGAGATCGCAAAAGACACGGGCCTCGCCACGACAGAGGTCGTATCGTCACTGGATGGACGCACTCCGCAGGGCGAAAAAGCCGAGGGCATGCCCAACGCGACGAAGCTGCTCGCCGAGGTGTTCGCCACCGAAGTGGGCGTCGAGGGGCCAGCGCTCGAGATGGAGGGCGAGGGCACGGCATGGTATGACGTGCTCGAGATCATTCCGCAACGCCTGAAGCCGTTCGACGAGGTCAAGGCCGAGGCTGCAAAGCTGTGGCGCGACGCCGAGATCAAGTCGCGCCTCGCGCAAAAGGCTCGCGAATTGATCAAGAACGCCCAGCCGGGCAGTGACCTTACCGCCATCGCCAACACCTTCAACGGGATCGTCAGAACATCGCAGCCGATCAAACGCACGGGCGCCGAGCCGGGCTTGCCGATTTCGGCCGTCGCTCTCGCTTTCGGTCTGGAGAAGGGTGCATTCGACACCGCATCCACATCGGCTGGCGGGCAGGTGATCGTGCAGGTCGAGGCGATCAATCCGCCACCTGCTTTTGACGAGAAACAGATTGTCGAAGCCAAGAGGGAACTGGAGCAGGCGCTGTCGAATGATTACGCCGCGCAGTATATCACGGCGATCCAGTCGAGCGCTGGCGTGAAAATCAACGCTGCAGCGCTTGCCAGCATCACCGGCCAGCAGTAACTGAAGGAGCCTTCTGCGCGCGGCGCCTGAGGCTCACCCCCGTCGACACCCGGAGCCTTCGTCCATGCGCATCCAGCCTACCTATGAGGATTTCGCCCGCATCTACAACAGCGGGGAGCCTCAGGTGGTGTGGACGCGGCTGGTGTCGGACCTCGAAACGCCGGTGTCGGCCATGCTCAAGCTGGCGCACGACCGCCCCATGAGCTTTCTGCTCGAATCGGTGGAGGGCGGGGCCGCACGCGGCCGTTACTCCATCCTCGGTTTCTCACCGGACGTGATCTGGCGCGCTAACGGGACCAAGGCCGAGATCAATATCAACGCCGCTAACAAGCCGGACGCCTTTAAACCCTGCCGCAAACCGCCGCTCACCGCCCTGCGTGAGTTGCTCGACGCATCGCGCATCTCTCTCCCCCGCGAGTTGCCGCCCATGTCCGCTGGAGTGTTCGGATATATGGGCTATGACACCATCCGCCTCGTCGAGCGCTTGCCCGCGCAGAAACCCGACGCCATCGGCATTCCGGACGGCCTGTTCGTGCGCCCGACGATCATTGTCGTGTTCGACAGCGTGAAGGACGAACTCACCATCGTCACGCCGGTGCGCCGCCAGCCACGGCTTTCCGCCAAAACCGCCTACGCCCGCGCGGTCGACCGCCTGTCGACTGTCATCGACCAGCTCGACACGCCCCTGCCCCGCTCCGCCGCGCTGAACGGCGAGTTCAAATATTCGGTGCCCGCGTCGAACATCACGCCGCGGCAATATACGAAAATGGTGGCTCGCGCGAAGGAGTATATCGCCAGCGGAGACGTG
>JBGSLP010000515.1:0-3695 GCA_041740655.1 Alphaproteobacteria bacterium | reverse complement strand
GCGCTGCGCCTCCCACCGAGGGCGCGCCCGGACGGGTTACGCTGGCGGCGCATCTCGCGCAGGGCAGCCCTCCGATCAACACCGGCGTCAAATGGCGCGTCTTTGCCGGAGAACCGGACGTAAACGGATCGTACAAGCTCGTCCAGACGCTAACGGACGCTCAGCCCGCTTTCGATATTCAACCGGGCGAATATCTAGTAAGCGCCGCATACGGTCGCGCCAATCTGACGAAAAAGATCGCGGTGTGGCCGGGCCAGCCACTGGCCGACGCTTTCATCCTGAACGCGGGCGGCCTGAGGCTTGGCGCGCTCCTCGCAAATGGTCAACCGATCCCTGACAACCAGTTGCGATTCGAAATTTTAACGGAGGCGACGGATCAGTTCGGCAATCGCGAGCGCGTGGTCGAGAACGTGCGAACGGGCGTCATCATCCGCCTCAATAGCGGCTACTACCACATTGTCAGCATTTACGGAGACAGCAACGCGCGGATCGAGTCCGACATCATCGTCGAGCCGGGCAAACTGACCGAGGCGATCGTCAGGCACGACGCGGCCAAGACTAACTTCCGGCTCGTCCGACGCGTGGGAGGCGAGGCTCTGGCCGATACAAAATGGACAATCCAGACTGCTGGCGGGGAAATGGTCAAGGAAAGCGCCGGCGCGTTTCCAGCGCACATTCTGGCGGCGGGCAATTATCGCGTCACCGCCAATCATGAAGGCGTTGACTACACCATGGATTTTACCGTGGCGCCCGGCGAGCCAAAGCAGGTTGAAGTCGTCATACCTGAGTGATTTCAGGCGAGGCTTTGAAGCGAATTGGTTGCTTCATTTATTTTTTTCTTATTTTTCGATCCAGTGTTGAGCATCGAATAGTCCACCATAAATGCAAGGCGGTAAACGGAAATGGACAGGGCGCTTGCCGTGTGAAACGGGAGGATCACAACCTCCCGATCCGTTTCAAATTAAGCTCACGATCTGCAAAGGAGATAGACGATGATCAAAACGGTTTTCGCCACAATCGCCATTGCCACCCTGGCTCTTTCAACTTCGGCTTTTGCAATAACTATTGTGAACCGTGACAGCACGGAAAACACGGTGACCGTCGATAAAGGCGCTACCGAAGTCGTGCACAAGATTGCCCCGGGCGCAAATGTCACTGAACCATGCCCCGATGTCTGCGGCGTAAGGGTAGCCGACGGCACTGGAAGCGACTTCCTAGCGAAAGATGGCGCCAAGCTGTCGGTGAAGGATCGCAAAGTTACGCCGGACAAGTGAGCGTGACGCTTTACTAGTTAATAGCTGGCGCCGGCCGCGTGGAACACATTCCCGACCTGGCGCCAGTAAAGCCCGCCCAAAGCACTCATGACCCGCCTTTTCCCGCGCCGCAACACCGCACGACGGCTCCCGCAAGACTGTGCTATCGCAGACGCGAAATCGCTTCAGATCAGCCCCAAGCGCTTAAAAGCCGGGATTGCTGGACGCAACGCGCGTTCTGGCCTTTAAAAGCGGGCCGATCGCCGTAAGGTGGTTTCTCGTAATAGGTCTTTTATTTCTGTGCCAAGGCGGGCAAATCTGGATGACGTCGAAGTTCATATCCGTGCGCGGCGCGCGCGAGCATAACCTCAAAAATATCTCGCTCGATATTCCGCGCGAGAAGCTGGTGGTCATTACGGGGCTGTCCGGCTCGGGTAAGTCCTCGCTCGCGTTCGACACGATCTACGCCGAGGGGCAGCGGCGGTATGTCGAGAGCCTGTCGGCCTATGCGCGCCAGTTTCTGGAGATGATGCAGAAGCCGGATGTGGACCTGATCGAAGGCCTGTCGCCCGCCATCTCCATCGAGCAGAAAACGACCAGCCGCAATCCGCGCTCGACCGTCGCGACCGTCACCGAGATTTACGACTACATGCGCCTGCTGTGGGCGCGCGTCGGCGTGCCCTACTCGCCCGCGACCGGCCTTCCTATCGAGAGCCAGACCGTCAGCCAGATGGTCGACCGTGTGCTGGAATTGCCCGAGGGCTCGCGGTTATATCTGCTCGCGCCCGTCATTCGGGGACGCAAGGGCGAATACAAGAAAGAGTTGGCCGAGTGGATGAAGCGCGGCTTCCAGCGCGTGAAAATCGACGGCGCGTTTTATGAGATCGCCGACGCGCCCACGCTCGACAAGAAGCTGAAGCACGACATCGATGTGGTGGTCGACCGAGTGGTTGTGAAAGCCGATTTGGCGACGCGCCTCGCCGACAGCTTCGAGACCGCGCTGGAGCTGGCTGACGGCCTCGCCATCGCGGAATATGCCGACAGGCCGCTCGCCGCTGAGACCACAAAAGGCGTGAACAAATCAAAAAATGAGACGCACGAACGCATCATTTTCTCGGCAAAATTCGCCTGCCCGGTGAGCGGCTTCACTATCGACGAGATCGAGCCGCGGCTGTTCTCGTTCAACAATCCGTATGGCGCATGCCCGAAATGCGATGGCCTCGGCACGGAGTTGCAGTTCGAGGCGGCGCTCGTCGTGCCTGACCCGTCGCTGTCGATGCAGAAAGGCGCGATTGCGCCGTGGGCGCGCACCGGCAACACCTCGCCCTATTATACGCAAACGCTGCAGGCGCTCGCCCGGCATTACAAGGTGTCGATGAACAAGCCGTGGAGCACGCTGCCGGAGGCCGTGCAAAACGCGATCCTGTTCGGCACGGGCGCCGAGGCGATCAAGTTCGTCTATGATGACGGAATGCGCTCCTACGAGACGGAGAAGCCGTTCGAGGGCGTCGTCACCAATATCGAGCGGCGCTGGAAGGAAACCGACTCCGCGTGGGTGCGGGAGGAGCTTTCGCGCTTCCAGTCCGATCATCCGTGCGAGGCGTGCGGCGGCATGCGGCTGAAGCCTCAAGCGCTGGCGGTGAAGATCGACCGGCTACATATCGCCGAGGTGTCGCAGCTTTCCATCCGCAAGGCGGGCACATGGTTCGACGCGCTGCCGGATAAGCTGACGGCGAAGCAGAACGAGATCGCGACGCGTATCCTGAAGGAAATCCGAGACCGGCTAAAATTCCTCAATGACGTAGGCCTGGATTATCTGGCCCTGTCGCGCAATTCCGGCACGCTGTCGGGCGGCGAGAGCCAGCGCATTAGGCTGGCGTCGCAGATCGGCTCGGGGCTGACGGGCGTGCTGTACGTGCTGGACGAGCCTTCCATCGGCCTGCATCAGCGCGACAACGCGCGGCTGCTCGACACGCTTCGGCACCTGCGCGACCTCGGCAACACCGTGATCGTCGTGGAGCATGACGAGGACGCCATCATGCAGGCCGACCACGTGGTGGATATCGGCCCGGGCGCGGGTGTGCATGGCGGGCAGATCATCGCGGAGGGCACGCCGAGCCAGATCCTGGCGCATCCCGACAGCCTCACCGGGCAATACTTAAGCGGCGCGCGCGAGGTGGCCGTGCCGCGATCCCGCCGCATCACCACGAAGCAGAAGCATCTGCGCGTCACGGGCGCGACGGGCAACAACCTCAAAAACGTGACGGCCGACATTCCGCTCGGCGCGATGACGGCGGTGACGGGCGTGTCCGGCGGCGGCAAGTCCACGCTGCTGATCGAGACGGTTTACAAGGCCGTGGCGCGGCGGCTGAACAACGCGCGCGAGGCGCCGTCGCATTTCGACGACATTCAGGGGCTGGAGCACCTCGACAAGGTCATCGA
>JBGSLP010000514.1:0-3101 GCA_041740655.1 Alphaproteobacteria bacterium | reverse complement strand
CCAAGCCTCGATAGCGCGCCCGTCGAGCCATTCTGGGCGCAGCCCGATATCGACCCGCATGCGGTCGGCGCGTCCTCAAGGCCCTCCGCGCCGCCACGCAAGGAGCCGCCTGCGCCGAAAGAACCAACTTTGCGCGCGTCTCCACCTGCGCCGCCGCGAAACGATCACGCCTTTCCATCGCGCCACGAAAGCCCTGCGTCCCCGCGGGCGGACAGCGCGCCCTCGCATTCGCGCCTCGCCGCCCCAGTGACATCGGGCGGCTCGACCACCACGCTCATGCCGCAACTGCCTGACTCGCCAGAGGATGGCCCAATCAGCGCCGTTTCCGACGAGAATGACGCGGATGGTCGGCCACAATACTTCCAGACAATGGCTGAGGAGCTTGTCCGCGCGACTGTCACCGGCATGGCCGACCGCGAACTCAATTCGCTGAACGCGAAAAAGTCGGGCGATGCCCGGCCGGATCTTCGCGCTGTCGCGGAGTCGTTCGCCGAAACGATGTCGCATGGCGCCGGGCGAGGCGACGCGGGGCCATCCTCTCATCGCGCGCATCAGCCCGAGGCGCGGTCGCACTCTCCCGCCCCGCTGACGGTTAAAGCGACTGGCCCGCAGCCGCCTGAACTCGTCAAGCAGCCGCAAGGCTCGGCCGGTCAGCGGTCGCTGGAGGACGGTTTCAAGGAATTGCTGAAGCCAATGCTCATGGAGTGGCTGAACGAAAACATGCCGCGCATGCTCGAAAACGCCGTCCAGCAGGAGCTTGAGCGGCGATCCGGCAAAAACGACTGACGCCTTCGCCGCAACGACGCCAGTTGACAACCCGCCGTCGCTATTGACGGCGCCATGATGGCGTCCTAAACCGCGACAACTTTACCCCTATCACCCGGTGCCGCCATGCTGCCCAAAACGTTTGAGGCCTCCAAGATCGAGGCCCGTATCTCTCGGGCGTGGGAAGACGCCAACTGCTTCGCGGCGGGGCCGAGCGATCGCGTCGGCAAGGCCGCACCCTACTGCACCATGCTTCCGCCGCCGAACGTCACCGGTTCGCTCCACATGGGGCACGCGCTGAACCACACGCTGCAGGATATTCTCGTGCGCTTCGAGCGCATGCGTGGGCGCGACGTGCTCTGGCAGCCGGGCACGGACCACGCGGGGATCGCCACGCAAATGGTGGTCGAGCGGCAACTCATGGAGCGCCAGCAACCCGGGCGGCAACGACTGATCCAGGAGCATGGCGAGGCCGAAGCGCGGAAGCTGTTTCTCGACAAGGTCTGGCAGTGGAAGGCCGAGTCCGGCGGCATTATCGTCGAGCAGCAGAAGCGGCTGGGGGAAAGCTGTGACTGGTCGCGCCAGCGCTTCACCATGGACGAAGGGCTGTCGAAGGCGGTGACGAAGGTGTTCGTCGAGCTTTACAATCAGGGCCTAATTTATAAAGACAAGCGGCTCGTAAACTGGGACCCGAAGCTGCTCACCGCCATCTCCGACCTTGAGGTTGTGCCGGTCGAGACCAAGGGGCATCTGTGGTATTTCAAATACCCGATCCATAACCCCGGCCGGCTCAAAAACAAGTTCATCACGGTTGCGACGACGCGGCCGGAGACGATGCTGGGCGACACCGCCGTGGCCGTGAACCCGAAGGACAAGCGCTGGAAGGCGTATATCGGCAAGATGGTGGAGTTGCCGCTGACCGGCCGCCTCATCCCCATCATCGCGGACGATTACGCCGATCCGGAGCAGGGCTCAGGCGCCGTGAAAATCACCCCCGCCCATGATTTCAACGACTTCGAGGTGTGGCGCAGAAATCGCGATGCGATTTGCAGCGCAACCGGATTAAGCGATCCAATCAGTCTTTTTCGCCCAGATGGAACCCTTAAGTCGTCAATGTTTGATGACTTTTCTTTCGGTCATCGTTCTCAAAGTGCTCCTGGGCAAACGCTTGCAGATACCGACTTAAGAGGGCCTTCTGCAATCGAAACAATTCCAGAAGACTATCGCGGCTTAGATCGTTTCGATGCACGTAAACGCATTGTTGCGGATATGGAAGCGCTCGGATTAGTCGAGAAGATCGAGCCTCACATGCTGAAAGTTCCGACTGGCGATCGTTCAGGCGTTGTCATCGAGCCTTATCTAACAGACCAGTGGTATGTAGACGCGAAGACCTTGGCATTACCTGCTATAAAAGCTGTAGAGGAAGGTCGCACGAAATTTGTCCCGGAGAACTGGGCAAAAACCTATTTCCAATGGATGAATAATATCGAACCGTGGTGCATCTCGCGGCAGCTCTGGTGGGGGCACCAAATCCCAGCATGGTATGGTCCGGACGGATATATCTTCGTTGCTGATGATGAGGACTGCGCCACAAGACTTGCGATCGCGCACTATGGTGGATTAAAGCAGCCCGGCTCCGGTCCGCTCGCTGATCCTAAAGAATTCTGCGCTAATCTTAAATCAGGTGCTCATAAACTATTACGCGACCCCGACGTGCTCGACACGTGGTTTTCCTCCGCGCTTTGGCCGTTCTCGACGCTCGGCTGGCCGGACGAGACGCCCGAGTTGAAGCGTTATTACCCCGGCGCGGTGCTTGTTACCGGCTTCGACATCATTTTCTTCTGGGTCGCCCGGATGATGATGATGGGCATGCACTTCATGAAAGACGAAAAGGGCGAGCCGCTCGTTCCCTTCGACACGGTCTATATCCACGCGCTGGTGCGCGACGAGAAGGGCCAGAAAATGTCGAAGTCGAAGGGTAACGTCATGGACCCGATCGACCTCATCGACGAATATGGAGCGGACGCGCTGCGCTTCACAATGGCGGCGATGGCGGCGCAGGGACGCGACCTGAAGCTCTCCGAACAGCGCGTGGCGGGCTATCGCAACTTTGCGACCAAGCTCTGGAACGCCTCGCGCTTTGCCGAGATGAACGGCTGCGTCGGCGATCCGAAATTCGATCCGCGCAAGGCGAAGCTTGCCGTCAACCGCTGGATCGCGGGCGAAACCGAGGCTGCGGCGCACGCCATAGCGCAGGCCATCGAGGCGTATAAGTTCAACGATGCCGCCGCCGCCGCTTATCAGTTCGTGTGGAATACCTTCTGCGACTGGTATGT
>JBGSLP010000513.1:0-3857 GCA_041740655.1 Alphaproteobacteria bacterium | reverse complement strand
ATCGGTCACGGCAATCCTTTCGATCATCAGCGCAGAACTGAGATTAGCGGATTTTGAGTGCGCAGGTCAGGTTTCGCCACCGCGCCGGAAGTGCTCCAGTAGAAACACGCGGATGGCGCTGGAAAGGTTGGTTTTGCCGCGCTTGGCGTCGATCTGGAAAATGAGGGACGCGACCGGTTTGCCGTGCTTGCGAGCCACATCCTGAAGAGCGGTCCAGAAAGCCTCCTCCAGCGAAATCGAGGTTCTGTGGCCGGCGATGGTGAGGGAGCGTTTCACCGGCCGCCCGGTTTCCGCCGTCAGCCGACGCTGCGAGGGCGGGCTATCCTGCTTTGGAAACAGTTCGAGCGTGGGTAAATTGCGGCTCATGAACAAGGCTCAAAGTAGCGTTAGCGTGGACCGACCATGGTTTCGGGCCTAATCAGGGTATTGAATTCCTCCTCGGTGACATAACCGAGACGCAGCGCTTCCTCGCGCAATGTGGTGCCGTTCTTGTGCGCCGTTTTGGCGATCTCGGCCGCCTTGTCGTAGCCGATTTTCGGGTTGAGGGCGGTCACGAGCATAAGCGAGCGCTCAAGTAGGTCGGCGATGCGGTCGCGGTTCGCCTCGATGCCGACAATGCAGTTGTCCGTCAGGCTGACGCTGGCGTCAGCGATGAGGCGGATCGATTGCAGCAAATTCTGGATCATCACCGGCTTGAAAACGTTCAACTCGAAATGGCCCTGCGACCCGGCGATGGTGACCGCCATGTGGTTGCACATGACCTGACAGCAAACCATCGTCACAGCCTCGCACTGCGTCGGGTTGACCTTGCCCGGCATGATGGATGAGCCCGGCTCGTTCTCCGGAAGCGAAAGCTCGCCCAGACCTGAACGCGGTCCGGACCCGAGCAGGCGTATATCGTTGGCGATCTTGAATAGGCTGGCGGCAAGGACGTTGAGCGCGCCGGATGCCTCAACGATCGCATCGTTAGCGGCCAGCGCCTCGAATTTGTTCGGCGCGGTCACGAACGGTAGCCCGGTTTCAGCCGCCACGCGCGCGGCGAAATCCTCGGCGAAACCTGTAGGGCAGTTGAGGCCGGTGCCCACCGCCGTGCCGCCCTGGGCCAGCATATACAGGTTGGGCAGAACGCGCTCGACGCGGGCGATGCCCATGCGGATCTGCGCCGCATATCCGCCGAATTCCTGCCCGAGCGTCATAGGCACCGCATCCTGCAGATGCGTGCGCCCAATCTTGATCACGTCTGCAAAGGCCGCGGCTTTGGCCTCAAGCGCGCCCGCCAGATGCTTCAGCGCCGGAGTGAGAGAGTGGTTGATCTCGACAGCGGCGGCGATGTGCATGGCGGTCGGGAACGTGTCGTTCGAGGATTGCGATTTGTTGACGTGATCGTTGGGGTGAACAACGTCTTTCGCGCCGCGCTCGCCGCCCAAAAGCTCGATGGCGCGGTTGGCGATCACCTCGTTGGCGTTCATGTTTGTCTGGGTGCCGGAGCCGGTCTGCCACACGGCGAGAGGGAATTCGCCGTCGAGCTTGCCCGCGATCACCTCGCTTGCTGCGCTGGCGACAGCTTCGCCGATGCGGGCGTCAAGGCCGGCAAGCGCCATGTTCGAAAGCGCCGCGCATTTTTTGATGACGCCAAGCGCGCGAACGAGCGGAACCGGCATCTTCTCCACGCCGATCTTGAAGTTGCCAAGGCTGCGCTGCGTTTGCGCGCCCCAGTAATGATCGGATGGAACGTCGATGGGGCCAAAGGTGTCGTATTCCGTGCGCGTGATCGTCATGTTTCTCGCAACTCCCGGCTTTCGTCCGCAGATTCACGAATTAGCACGATAGCGTGGCGTCTGGAAGACGGAGTCGGACTATCAGGCGTTTCAGGCAAGCAATGGCGGCGTGGGCGCCGATTATTTTTTGCGGAAAGTGTCGAGCTTGACGATCTCGGCCGTTTTTTTGCCCTCGCCGTTTTCCTCGGACAGGTCCGCCTCATCGTCAGGCTTCTGTCCGGCGGTCTGGTCGGCAATCATCGGGATCGCGCTGGTCGCCTGCGGCAGGACTTCGAGGGGCAATTCTGTGGTC
The DNA here is from genome assembly GCA_041740655.1 of Alphaproteobacteria bacterium. Classification (GTDB taxonomy): domain Bacteria; phylum Pseudomonadota; class Alphaproteobacteria; order Rhizobiales; family Rhodomicrobiaceae; genus JAWXCE01. The sequence continues at coordinate 1,787 of JBGSLP010000513.1, read as the reverse complement.
GCGGCGGTGATGGCTGCGCGCGCGGCGGGATCGAAAACCTGAAGATTGAAACCGAAGTCCACGCTCGGGTCGTGGAACCGCCGAACCGCCGAGAAGGGGATCACAAGGCGCTCGGGCACGTTGTTGAACGACAGCTTCACCTCGAAGCGGTCATCCATGACCTGTAGATCCCAGAATTGATGCTGGATGACGATGATCATCTCTTCCGGATAACGCTCCTTGAGGCGCTTGGAGATGATGACGCCCGGCGCCAGAGTGTGAAAGCTGATAAAAAAGTGATGATCACCCGGCATGCCGCGTTTTTGCACGCGCTGAAGCACGCTGCGTATAACGCCGCGCATCGCATCGAGCGCAAGAACATCATATTCGATCTTATCGTCGGACATAGCCCCCGCGGCCGCAAAACCCGTCACGTCAGAGGCGAAAAAGCCCATCGTGAAAATGAAAGTGGGGGGCTTCTGTTGCCCGGCGCCCCCCGGCCGCGCCTAACAGTTGCTTAGACCGTTAGGACTTTGGTTCGAGACGATCGGACCGCATTACGCAGCCAGACGTGCCTCAGCATAGTTGTCATTTGCAACTACTATTGTAGCCCGTTAACGGCGGAACAATACCGGGAGAAAGCACGCTCTTTACGCTCTCGTCGATCCTATTTCGCCCCCATCACACGCCGCCGCAGTCAATTGCAGGTCGGCGGCGTATGGTGGAGGCGCCGGGTACCGCCCCCGGGTCCGAAAAGTTTATTACAACAGCCGTTTATCCCCATATCTGGCGAGCCAGAACCCTTAATATATTGTGATCCCGCGCAGATTGAAAGTGGCGATCTGGAATTTCCAGCGTTCCCGGCACAAAAGGGGTGGATGGGGCAGGTTATTGCTGCTTGAGCGGCGGCGGGGCGGACTCGGCTTGCCGCGTGACGGGGCCGAGACCCCAGCAGACATTGGCGTAGGCGGTGCAGGTGTATTCGTCGAACACGATCAGATCGAGATAGAGCTTGCAGGAAACGGTTTTCTTGCCGGTCGTGTATTTCTTCACGCCTCTCTGGTCCATCTGCTTTTTGATATGGACGTCCAGCAGCGCCATCGCGTCCCGAGTCGGGCCTTCCTTGCCGAAATCGTTGACTGAGAAGCCCATGTTCTTGCATTCCCGCGCCTGCAGGGACATCGGTGCGGCGACTGCGGCGCAAAATATAAGGGCGTAAGACAACCTGGCGTAAGACACGGGGCATGCTCCTTCATCAGAGAACTGGCGTCAGCGATCGCCTCGCCAAACTCGCCGCATAATGCCGAGCCTTGCTCCGGTTGACTATGGCTTTTGCGTCACGCCTGCACCTATTTCCGCAGATCGTTAAAACTGTAGCTAAATAGCCTCCACGCTGTGTTTTTTGTTACGAATCATCGCCGTGAGTTGATGGGATTGTCGCAGGCGACGCTCTTGCTTGCGGTCTGAAGTTTTGAGATGATGAAAGCTTATTGCCTGAGCAGAGCTCGACCTTTGCGACGGCCCACAATAATAAATTTCGAGGAGACGTCATAATGGACGATAAGAAGCCAGTCGGCGCAGATCGCTGGCGCATAACAGCCGAAGCCTTGGTCAGCAGCGCCGCGAATAAGGTTCACTGCCCCGACTGCGGCCGCCACGGCCTCTCCGTGCGCGACATGGAATATGGCTACGGCACGGATAAAGGCCTTCAGCGCTATTTGATGTGCGCGGACTGCGGCGCGTTCAACGTCGTGAGCCTCAAAAGGGCGGGGGCCGCCGCCGCCGCCGCCTAAGCGCCTGGCGCCGAC